>JAYVAS010000548.1:0-9562 GCA_043750895.1 Pseudomonadota bacterium | reverse complement strand
CGCCCAACGCCTAGGCGCTGGTGATCAAGCGGGGCATCGACCTGACGGGGTCCGCCCTCGCGCTGCTGGTGACGTCGCCGCTCCTTGCTCTGGTGGCGGTCCTCGTGAAGCTCGAGGACGGCGGGCCGGTGTTCTTCGCCCAGGAGCGCGCCGGGCTCTACGGCCGGCGTTTTCAGATGTACAAGTTCCGCTCGATGGCGGTGGACGCCGAAGCCCGGAAGGAGTCGCTCGCACACCTCAACGAGATGTCGGGGCCCGTGTTCAAGATGCGCGACGATCCGCGCATCACCCGCGTGGGTCGGTGGATCCGCCGCCTCTCCATCGACGAGCTCCCCCAGTTCTACAACGTCCTCCGCGGCGAGATGTCGCTGGTGGGGCCGCGCCCCCCCATCCCGCTCGAGGTGGCCCGCTACGAACGCTGGCAGATGCGCCGCCTGTCGATGAAGCCCGGCATCACCTGCATCTGGCAGGTCTCGGGGCGCAACGAGGTGGACTTCGACACCTGGATGCGCCTGGACCTCGAGTACATCGACAACTGGAGCCTGTTCCTGGACCTGAAGCTCCTCATGAAGACGGTCCCGGTGGTCATCGCCGGCTCGGGCGCCCGCTGACACCGGTCCGGTGGGCGCGCGGCCCCCGACCGGCACGCACACACGCTACGTTGTCTCGATGAAGCCGGGCTCCCCCGAAGAACTCGCTGCGTTTGCCGCGCTCCAGGCCAAGCTCCCCGACGTGTTCCGGAAGGTCACGGCGGACAGACGCCAACCCCAGACGGTGGTGGTGGTGCCGTCGTTGTCCCTCGACCCCGAGGAGCTGGCCAAGGTCACCGGGGTGCACCACTACGAAGAGCGCATGCTCTACATGCTGATGCTGCTGCGCCGCCCGCGCACCCGCGTCATCTTCGTCACCAGCCAGATGATCGACCCCATCGTGGTCGACTACTTCCTGCACCTCCTCACCGGGGTTCCCAGCTCCCACGCCCGCGAGCGGCTGCTGCTCTTCCACTGCAACGACGCCTCCCAGACCCCGCTCACCAAGAAGATCCTCACCCGTCCACGGCTGTTGGAGCGCATCCGCGCGGCGATCCCCGACGCGGGTACGGCCCACCTGGTCTGTTTCAACTCGTCGGCGGCCGAGCGCACCCTCGCCGTGCAGCTCGACATCCCCCTCTACGCCAACGATCCCGAGCTGTACTACCTGGGGACCAAGTCCGGCTGCCGCGACGTGTTCCGCGAGGCTGGCGTGGTCTACCCCGACGGGTACGAGCACCTGCGCGACGCCGACGACATCGTCGAAGCCCTGGCCCAGCTGCGGGAGCGCCACCCGGAGCTGCGGCGGTCCGTGGTCAAGCTGAATGACGGCTTCTCGGGGGAGGGGAACGCGCTCTTCTACTACGACGGCGCCGACAACCGTCGGGGCGGGGATCTCCGCGCGTGGGTGCGGGAGCGCGTGCCGGGGCTGAAGTTCGAGGCTCCCAAGGAGAACTGGGAGCGGTACGAGTCCAAGTTCCGCGAGATGCAGGGGGTGGTCGAGTGCTTCGTGGAGGGCGTCGAGAAGCGCTCGCCGTCCTCCCAGAACCGGGTGAACGCGCTCGGGCAGGCGATGCCCATCTCGACGCACGATCAGGTGCTCGGGGGCCCGAGCGGCCAGGTCTTTTTGGGCTGCACCTTTCCGGCCGACGACGCGTACCGCATGGAGGTGCAGGAGTCGGGGCTGCGCATCGCCGAAGTCATGGCCTCGAAGGGGATCATCGGGCGCTTCGCGACCGACTTCGTGTCGGTGCGCGAGGGGGACACCTGGAAGCACCACGCGATCGAGGTCAACCTCCGGAAGGGCGGCACCACCCACCCCTTCCTGACCCTGCGCTTCCTCACCGACGGCACCTACAATCGTGAAAACGGCCTGTTCTACAGCCAGAGCGGCCGCCCCAAGTACTACTACGCCTCGGACTCGGTGCAGTCGGACCACTACAAGGGGATCGGCCCCACCGACCTCGTGGACATCGCCATGATGCACGACCTTCACTACCATGTGGTCACCGAGCGGGGGGTGGTGTTCCACCTCATCGGCGCCCTCTCCGAGTTCGGCAAGCTCGGCATGGTCTGCATCGGGGACAACCCCCAGCAGGCCGAATTCCTGTACCGCAAGACCCGCGGTGTGCTCGATCACGTGACCAAGCAGGGGTAGCCAAGCGCCCCGAGTGTGCCTACATGCGTGCCATGAACCGTGTTCGTGGCGCCAACATCCTCATGGTGGTCTCCGCCATCGCTCTCCTCCTGTTCGCGGGCGCGGCGGCGTCCATCTGGCCCAACCCGGGTGTGCCCTACTCCGACTTCAAGGCCGCCGTGGAGGCCGGAAAGATCGAGGAGGTCACCTTCTCGGGCCAGGAGGTCGAGGGCAAGCTGAAGGCGGAGAACGCCGAAACGCCCGCCAAGACCATGCGCACCATGGCGGTGGCGAACGATCCGTCGCTGGTCGCGCTGCTCGAGACCCACGGGGTGCGCTACGGCGCCGTCAACCCACCCGGCTGCAGCGGATCGACCCTGGTCACGATGCTGCTCATCTCGATGGCCGCGTTCATGTTTCTGGCGCGCCCGAGCGGGGGCGCCCCTCCGGGGATCGCCACCTTCGGCAAGTCGCAGGCGAAGCTGGCCCCCGAGGAGGGCACCGGCGTGACCTTCGCCGACGTCGCGGGCATCGAAGAGGCCCAGGAGGAGCTCCAGGAGATCGTCCAGTTCCTGAAGACCCCCGAGAAGTTCACGCGGCTGGGCGGCAAGATCCCGAAGGGTGTCCTACTGATCGGCCCGCCGGGCACCGGCAAGACGCTGCTGGCGCGCGCCGTCGCCGGTGAAGCGGGCGTGCCCTTCTTCAGCATCTCCGGCTCCGACTTCGTCGAGATGTTCGTGGGCGTGGGCGCCTCGCGGGTGCGGGACCTGTTCAAGACCGCCACCGAGCGGGCGCCGTGCATCATCTTCATCGACGAGCTCGATGCCATCGGCAAGGCCCGCGGCGTCGGCGCGCCCATGGGCGGGCACGACGAGCGCGAACAGACCCTCAACCAGCTCCTGGTCGAGATGGACGGCTTCGACGCGCGCAAGGGCGTCATCATCCTCGCCGCCACCAACCGCCCCGAGACCCTGGACGCCGCGTTGATGCGGGCAGGTCGTTTCGACCGTCAGGTGGTGGTGGACCGCCCCGACCTGCGGGGGCGGGAGGCGATCCTGCGCGTCCACGCCAAGAACATCAAGCTCGCCAAGGAGGTCGACCTCAAGGTGGTCGCGCAGCGGACCGGCGGCTTCGCCGGCGCCGAGCTGGCCAACGCCCTCAACGAAGCGGCGCTCCTCGCCGGGCGGCGCGGCAAGGACGAGGTCGGCATGGCCGAGCTGGACGAGGCGGTCGAGCGCATGGCGCTCGGCACCGAGCGGAAGTCCCGCCGCCTCTCCGACGACGAGCGCCGGATGACGGCGTTCCACGAGGCCGGTCACGTGGTGTGTGCCGTCGGTACGCCGGGCGGGTACCCGGTCAGCAAGGTCAGCATCATTCCCCGCGGCATGACCGGCGGTGTCACCCGCTTCGTGCCGCCCGAGGGGCGCATCTCGATGTCCCGCCGGGAGATCCAGGCCTTCCTCGTCTCGCTCTATGGCGGCTTCGTCGCTGAGGAGGAGTACATCGGGGACGTCACCACGGGCGCCCAGAACGACATCGCCCGGGCCAGTGAGTGGGCGCGACGGATGGTCACCGAGTTCGGCATGTCCGATCGCCTCGGCGCGGTGAACTACGGCTCCGATCGGCCCAACCCCTTCGGGATGGGGCCCGCGCAGCGTGACGTCTCCATCTCCGACGACACGGCCCGCGAGATCGACGCCGAAGTGCGGCGCATCCTCGACCAGGCGCGCAGCATCGCGACCGACATCGTCCGCCGCAACCGGGACGTCATGCAGGAGATGGCGGGCGCCCTGATCGAGATCGAGACCCTCGACGGAGAGCGCCTGGAGCGGTTCATCGCCCGGGTCCAACCCTCGCCTTCGGTGATCGAGGTCGCACAGGGGCAGCGGGCCTGAGCGTTAAGCGGGGGCATGCGTGATCTGCGTGCGTTCCTCGCCGTGCTCCGGGCCGAGGGTGAGCTGGTCGAAGTCGCCACCGAGGTCGATCCCTACCTGGAGATCGCCGAGGTCCACCGACGGGTGATCGCGGCGGGTGGGCCGGCGCTGCTGTTCACGAACCCCAAGAACGCCGACTTCCCGGTGGTCACCAACCTCTTCGGCACCCGGCGTCGGGTGGAGCTCGCCTTCGGCACCGCCGCGTCGAACTTCGTGCGCGAGGTCGCGGCCCTGCCCCACGAGCTCATGCCGCCCACGCTCGGCAAGCTCTGGGGAAAGCGGGCGCTGATGCTGAAGGCCGCGCGGCTCGGCATGCGGGACATCGCGGGGGCGCCGGTCACCGAGGTGGTGGCGAAGCCACAGCTCAGCCGCATCCCGATGCTCACCTGTTGGGCCGAGGACGGCGGTCCCTTCGTGACCCTGCCCCTCGTCTACACCCAGCACCCGGAGAACGGCTCCCACAACCTCGGGATGTACCGGATCCAGCGGCACGACGACACGACGACGGGGGTGCACTGGCAGATCGGCAAGGGCGGGGGCTTCCACCACTGGCTCGCCGAACAGAAGGGGGAGGCCCTGCCGGTGAACCTGTTCGTCGGCGGGCCCCCGGGGTTGATCCTCTCCGCGATCGCTCCCCTCCCGGAGAACGTCCCGGAGCTGCTCCTGGCGTCGCTGTTGGTGAACGAACGCCTCCGCCGCACCGCCAATCCGGCGGGTCCGATGCCGCTGGTGGCGGACTGCGAGTTCGCCATCGTCGGGAAGGTCCCCCCCGGGGTGCGCCGCCCCGAGGGCCCCTTCGGTGACCACTACGGCTATTACTCGTTGAAGCACGACTACCCCATCCTCGAGGTGGACGCGGTCTGCCACCGGAAGGACGCGATCTGGGCCGCGACCGTGGTCGGGAAGCCCCGCCAGGAGGACTTCTACATCGGGGATTTCCTCCAGGAGCTGCTCTCGCCCCTGTTCCCCGTGGTGATGCCGGCGGTCCGCGACCTCTGGTCCTACGGGGAGACGGGGTACCACGCCCTGTCCGCCGCGGTGGTGTACGAGCGGTACGCCCGCGAGGCGCTCGGCAGCGCGTTTCGGATCCTCGGCGAGGGCCAGCTCTCGCTCACGAAGTTCCTCCTGCTGCTCGACCGGCCGATGGATCTCCGGGACTTCAAGCCGGTGCTCACCTACGTCCTCGCGCGCTTCCGGCCCGAGACGGACCTCTACGTGTTCGCCAACACGTCGATGGACACGCTCGACTACGCCGGTCCCGAGGTGAACAAGGGCTCCAAGGGGGTGCTGATGGGGCTCGGCGAGGCGCGCCGTGCGCTGCCGCAGGCCTACGTCGGGTCGCTCCCGGTGGGCGTGCGGGCGGCCGAGGTCTACTGCCCGGGCTGCCTGGTCCTCACCGGGGTGCCCTACGCCGAGGAGCCCGGACAGGCCGACCGGGTGACCACCGCCTTCCCCGACTGGCCGCTGGTGGTGCTCACCGACGACGCCGCTGTCGCCACCCGGAGCGACCCTCGTTTCCTATGGACGGCCTTCACGCGGATGGAGCCGGCCGCCGACGTGCATGGCGCCCGGGTCGTCACCCGCGGCCACTACGGCTTCACGGGCACCATCGTGATCGACGCCCGCATGAAGCCCTGGTACCCGAAGGAACTCTTCTGCGATCCCGACACCGCCGCCACCGTGAGCCGCCGGTGGGGGGACTACTTCCCGTCCGGGAAGGTGCCGATGGGCGATTCGGACGCCGCCGACCTCGGATAACGGCGCGTCCGGTCGACGGGGCCGGGGTCGGCGAGGTAGGGTCTCGCGGGTCAAATCCCGAGGATCCGCGCATGTACTGGGTGATCGCCGCTGCTCTCGTCGTCGCCTGGCTGCTCTTGGAGATGAAGACGTCCCGCCCCGACGGGGATCTGCTCCGGGTGCATCCGGTCCGCCGCATCCTGCTCTTCCTGATGCCGACCCGCGCCGAGTCGATCGTCTTCTTCGACGCCGCCGTGGACGCCACCCGGCTGGAGGCCTTCCTCGCGTCCCCGGCCGCCGGCGGGGCGCACATCACCCACGTCACCGTCGCCGCGGCCAACATCGCGCTGGCGGCCACCCCCAAGATGAACCGCTTCGTCGCAGGAGGCCGACTCTACCAGCGCCGCGGGCGCCACCTCAGCTTCTCGATGAAGCGCGCCCGGATGGACCGGGAGGCCGCCATCTCCACGGTGAAGCTGGAGATGCACGACGGGGAGACCTTCGCGGAGCTGAAGGCGCGCGTGGACGGCGGGGTGAAGGAGGAGCGGAGCGGCAAGAAGACCCGCACCGACAAGGAGATCGACATCTTCAACGCCTTGCCCCGCCCGGTGCTGCGCTTCGGGGTGCGGCTCTTCCGCTGGCTGGACGACCACAACCTCCTCCCCCATGCCTTCATCCACGGGGATCCCCTCTACACGTCGATCTTTCTCGCCAACCTCGGCTCGTTGGGGATGGGCGCCGGCTACCACCACCTGTTCGAGTACGGGAGCTGCCCCCTGTTCATCATGATCGGCCAGGTCGAGCGCCGCGCCGTGGTGGTCGACGGCGAGGTGGTGGTGCGCCCGATCCTGCCGGTGCGGTTCACCTACGACGAGCGTATCGAGGATGGGCTCAACGCCCGGTTCGGCATCGACCGGCTGGTGGCCATCCTGACCGACCCCGAGCCGACCCTGGCCAGCGGGCCCATGTGGCCTCGGCCCGAAGCAGCCTCCGCGTGATCACCCCGCGGGCGTCGTCTCCCACTTGGGTTTGACGTCGGGCACGATGGGTTGGGAGCCGGAGGTGGGCTCCGGCGGGGGCGGCGCCGCCCGATCGGCGGGCGTGGGGTACCGGCGCGCCGCGGCGTCGGCGATCTCGTGCACCCGCTGGTCGAGGGCGGTGATCCGTCCCTGGAGCTTGTTCACCGTGGCGCGACCCTGGAGGTCCAAGAGGAGCAGACCGAACTGGTACTCCACGGTCGCGGTGGCCTCGGGGCTCTCGAGCTCTCGGAGCGCCGGCTCCAACCGCGGCTGCCACCGCTCGGTGTAGACCCGTTCGGCGAGCACGCGCGCCGCGGGGCGACTGCCCTGGTTCACCAGGACCATCACGTCGCGCAGGCCCGCGGACACCAGTTCGGCCTCCTCCTTCCAGGAGTGGGTGGTGGGGACGACAGGCTCCTGGGGCTCTTTCTGACAGGCCGCCAGCCATCCCAGGAGCAGGACCAGATGCATGCGCGTGGTCTATCCGGCCGGGGGCGGACTTTCCGCGGGAATGTGCCGTGCGTACCATCGGGGTGTAGCGCTGTCGTGGCAGCCCGCCCGACCGCCCCAGGAAGGTAATGAAGTTCGATCGTTTCACGGTGAAGGCGCGCGAGGTCATCGCCGACGCTCAGCAGCTCGCCGGCAAATTCGGCAACCCCGAGGTGCGGCCCCACCACCTGCTGATGGTGGCGCTGACCCAGGAGAAGGGCGTCGTCTCCAACCTGGTCGCCCAGATCGGGGCGGACGTCGCCGGACTCACCCGGTCGGTGGCCCAGCTCGTGGACGAGCTGCCCAAGACCACCGGCGGTCAGGCCCAGGTCTCCCGGTACCTCCAGGAGGTGTTCGACATCGCCGACAAGGAGGCCCGCAACCTGGGCGACACCCACATCGCCACCGAGCTGCTGCTCGTGGGGCTGTGCGACGTGAAGGACAAGACCCGCCAGGTTCTGCAGGACTACGGCATCACCCGCGAACGGGTGATGAACGCGGTCCAGGTGGTCCGGGCCGGCCGGAACGTCCAGGGGGAAGAGGCCGAGTCCCAGTACGAGTCCCTCAAGAAGTACACCCGCGACATGACGGCCCAGGCGCGGGAAGGCAAGCTCGACCCGGTGGTGGGCCGCGACGAGGAGATCCGCCGCACGCTCCAGGTGCTGTCGCGGCGGTCCAAGAACAACCCCGTCCTCATCGGGGACCCCGGCGTGGGCAAGACGGCCATCGTCGAGGGCATCGCCCAGCGTATCGCCGCCGAGGACGTCCCCGAGTCCCTCAAGAACAAGCAGGTCCTGTCCCTGGACATGGCCGCGCTCATCGCCGGCGCCAAGTACCGCGGGGAGTTCGAGGAGCGGCTCAAGGCGGTCCTCAGCGAGATCGAGAGCTCCAAGGGGTCGATCATCCTGTTCATCGACGAGCTCCACACCGTGGTGGGCGCGGGTAAGGCCGAAGGCTCGATGGACGCCGGCAACATGCTGAAGCCGGCGCTCGCCCGCGGGGAGCTGCGCTGCGTGGGCGCGACGACGCTGGACGAGTACCGCAAGCACATCGAGAAGGACAAGGCCTTCGAGCGGCGCTTCCAGCCCGTCTTCGTCGGCGAGCCCAGCGTGGCGGACACCATCCGCATCCTGCGCGGGATCAAGGACAAGTACGAGCAGCACCACGGCATCAAGATCACCGACGACGCGATCCTCGCCGCGGCCCACATGTCGGACCGGTACATCAGCGATCGCCAGCTCCCGGACAAGGCTATCGACCTCATCGACGAGGCGGCCTCGCGCCTGAAGATGGAGATCGAGTCCCTCCCGCAGCCCATCGACGTCATCGACCGGCGGGTCCGGGGCATGAAGGTCGAGCTGGCGGCCCTCATCCGCGAGACGGACAAGTCGGCCATGGAGCGCGCGGCGAAGATGCGCGCCGACATCGCCGATCAGGAGGAGGAGGCCGCCCAGCTCCGCTCCCAGTGGCAGGCGGAGAAGTCGGCGTTGGACACCATCAGCGCCCAGAAGGAGAAGATCGACCAGCTCAAGCACAACCTGGAGCGGATGCAGCGGGCGGGCGAGTTCGAAGCGGCTTCCCGCGTGCAGTTCGGCGAGCTGCCCCAGGCCGAGCGGGAGCTGGCCCAGGCGCAGGCGAACCTGATCGACCTGCAGAAGGACGGCGGCGTGCTCCGCGAGATGGTCACCGAGGAGGACATCGCCCTCGTGGTGTCGAAGTGGACCGGCGTGCCCGTCACCAAGCTCAAGGAGTCGGAGCAGCAGAAGCTGGTGAAGATGGAGGACAACCTCCACGCGCGGGTGGTGGGTCAGGAGCAGGCGGTGGTGGCCGTCTCGGACGCGGTGCGTCGCGCCCGGGCGGGGCTGCAGGACCCCAACCGGCCCATCGGCAGCTTCATCTTCCTCGGGCCCACCGGGGTGGGCAAGACCGAGCTGGCCAAGGCCCTCGCCGAGTTCCTCTTCGACGACGACCAGAACATCGTGCGCATCGACATGTCCGAGTACATGGAGAAGCACTCGGTGGCCCGGCTCATCGGCGCCCCCCCTGGCTACATCGGCTACGACGAGGGCGGGCAGCTCACCGAGGCCGTCCGGCGGCGGCCGTACTCGGTCATCCTCTTCGACGAGATCGAGAAGGCCCACGGCGACGTGTTCAACCTGCTGCTGCAGGTGCTCGACGACGGACGCCTCACAGACTCCAAGGGGCGGACGGTCGACT
>JAYVAS010000547.1:0-15058 GCA_043750895.1 Pseudomonadota bacterium | reverse complement strand
GCGCCGACGGTGCACCAATGCCCACTCGGCGAGCCGGTGATCGGGCGATCGCGCGGCGGCGCGCTCCAGCGCGTCGGCGATGTCGGGGTGCACCGTCTCGGTCTCGTGGAGGAGGTCGGTCAGGTCGACGAGCTGGGCGTCGAAAGGCGTCTGCTCGGCGGCGAGCAGGGCGACGTCGATCGCGGTGGTGAGCGGGGCGCGGAAGCCGCTGGCGGCGCCGCGGGCGATGGCGAGCGCGAGGGTCTGCCGCGCCTGGGCGCTGTCCGCGTTCCGGTCCAGACAGATCACCAGACCGAGCAGGGGTGGGACGACATCTCCCGTGCCGGCGGCCTCGTACGCGGTGAGCGCGGCGCGGTAGTGGCGCACGGCCGGTCCGATGGCGCCCGCGTCGCGTTGCAGGTCGCCACGGAGGGTGTCGAGATCGGCCTGGCCGCGGCGCCAGGGGGTGCGCGCCAGGAGCGGCTCGACCTGAGCCGCCAGCTCCTCGGCGAGCGCGGGGGTGCCGGCGCGGCGTGCGACGTCGGCGCGGGCGATCATGCTGGCGATGGCTCCCCGCGTCTGGTTGGTCCGCAGGAAGAGCACCTGCGCTGCCTTGTGGCGTCGTCCCGCGAGGCCGAGGTCGCCGGTCCAGGCCGCGAGGGCCCCGAGGTGACGGTGGATGTGGGCCGCCTCGGCGAGGTCGCCGTCGGCTTCGGCGCGCGCCAACGCGGGCTCCAGCAACCCCCGGGCGCGGGTGGGGTCTCCGGCGAGCCGGGCCAGCTCTCCGCACAGCGACAACACCGACGGCAACAGGGTGTCCCAGCCGTTCCCCTGGATCGCCTGCAGCGCCGGCTCCGCGAGCACCGAGGCCTCCGCGTACCGGCCCTGTCGGGTCAACAGCTGGGCGCGGAACAGGCGGGCGCTGGTGGCGGCGGCGTCGGTGTCGTTGCCGACGGCCTCGAGCAGGCGCTCGACGAGGGGTCTTGCGGCGCCGTCGTCCCCGGCGCGCACCGCGCGGCGGGCGGCCCCCAACAGCACCGGCACTGCTTCGGCGCGTCGACCGGCGGCGAGGAGGTGCGGCCCCAGGCGGTCGTTGCTGCCGGGGCGGTCGATCAGGGCGGCCGCCGCGGCGTCGTGCCAACGCGCGAGCCGTCCGGCCTCTTCGGCGTGGCGGAGCAGGCTCTCGCGGGCGAGCGGATGGACGAAGGTCCACCGGGCCACCGTCCCTTCGGCCAAAGCCGACTCGAGCACCCGGTCCGGCTCGGGCTCGTCGAGCTCCGCGGCGGCGCAGGCGTCCGCCCACTCGGCGCTGTCGACGGTCGGGCCGAGCACGGCTGCGAGCTCCAGCGTGTCCATCCGACCCGCAGCGGCGAGGCGGTCGGACCACCACGCGTGCAGCGAGTCGGGTAGCGTGGGCGCGGCGCCCTCCCGAAGCACGAACCCGTCTTCGCCGGCCTCGAGCAGGCCGCGGGCCACGAGGTCGGCGACGATCTGCACCGCGAAGCCGGGGTTGCCGCCGGCGCGCGCCCGCACCTGGGCGGCCAGGTCGCCCGAGAGCGCCAGGAGCCCCTCGACGAGCTGGATCTGGTGGGGCAGGGCGAGCGGCCGCAGCACCAGGGTGGGGTGGCCCGGGGCCGGGGTGCCGGCGAGCAGGATGAGGAGGTGGTCGAGGTCCGACGCCTCGGCCAGGCCGTCGAGGAGGCCGTCGCCGTCGTGGTGATCGAGGATCAGCACGAACGGGGTGCGCGCGCTGAGGCGGGCGAGCAGCCGTCGGGTCACGGCGGCGCGTTCGGCGGCCGTCGTGAGGCGCAGCGCCCCAGAGCGATCGTTGTCTTCGGGGAACAGCAGCGCCGAGGCGCCCATCCACTCGTAGGGGTCCTCCGCCCCCAGGCGGCGTAGCCGCTCTTCGAGGCGGGGGGAGGGAGCGGAGACCCCGAGGTGACGTGCGAGGGCACGGGTCAACGGGGCCGGGGCGACCAGCCCCTCGCCGATTCCCGTCTCCCGAACGTGCTCGAGGGCCCACCGCGCCAGTCGGCTGGCGCCGAGCCCGGCGTCCCCGGTGATCGCGACCACCCGCGGGCCCTGCCCGTCGACCACCTGCTGGATCTCCGCGAGCAGGGCCGTTCGTTCACCGTCTCGCCCCACCAGGGGCACCGGCCGCAGCCCGAACAGGCCGAGCCCGGTGCCCACCAGCCGCATCGGGGGGCGATGGGCAGGGCCCCGGGGGGGCGGAGGAGCGGCGCCGTCGATCAGCGCGAGGGCCTCGATCACTTCGGCGGCGGTCCGCGGCCGGTCGGACGCGTTCTTGGACAAGAGCCAACGGAGCAGGTCGGGTAGCTCCCCCGGCACGGGGAGGCGCGGTCGGAAGGCCGGAAGGGGCGCCTCGGCGTGTGCCAGGGCGAACGCCTCCGGCGGACGCGCGATCCCGAAGGGGGCGTCGCCGGTCACCAGGAACCAGAGCACCGCGCCGAGCGCGTAGAAGTCCACCCCGGGCCCGAGGTCGGGGTCGGGTTGGAACAGCTCGGGCGCCATCCACGGGGGGGTGCCGAGGACCACGTTCGGCGCGCGTGGTCGGGCGAAGGAGAGCCCGAAGTCCGAGAGTTTGAGGCCGGGGCGTTCGTCGGTGGGGGCCCCGATGAGCACGTTGGCGGGGGTCAGGTCGCGGTGGAGCACGTCGTGGGCGTGGGCGTGGGCGAGGGCGGCCAGGATCGCCTCGCTGGCGCGCCGGACGCCGACCCACCCCGTGGGCGGGAGGTGCGCGAGGGACCCGCCGCTGCACAGCTCCATCGCCATCCAGGCCAGGCCGTCTTCGGTCAGGCCGTGATCGTAGACGTGGACGATCGACGCGTGTTCGAGGCGCGCCACGGCCTCGACCTCGACGGCGAACGCCTCCGGGTCCACCCGCGCGAGCTTGATGGCGACCGGCACCTGCTGCCCGACGTGGCGCCCGCGCCACACCTCGCCCATCCCCCCGCGGCCGAGCGGGTGATCGAGGACGAAGGGGCCGACGTGGGTTCCGCGCACAGCGGCAGGGTAGCTGATGTGGGGGTCTCGAAGGGGCGGCGGCCCGCCGCCGTCAGGGAACCGGCAGCGTGCTCACCGGGTAGAAGCTGAACTTCCCGGCGAGGAAGGCGGACAGGGCCGTGTTCAACTCGGTCAGTCCCTCGGCGGGGGTGAGGTTCATGCCGGCGACCCCGACCACGTAGAGCGTCTGGTCGGGGAACGCCGAGCCCGGCACCTCCACGGCAAGGGCGCCGCCGCCGTGGGTGAGGTCGTAGACCTCCTCGATGGAGCCGGGCCGGTTGTCGAAGGTGACGTTCCCCGACTGGGCGTTGACCACGACCACGAAGAGGGTGGACAGGCTCGGGTCCCCCGCGCTGATCGCGAGGGGCTGGCCCGCGTCGTGTTCGCTGGGGATGTTGGACTGCACCGCAGGCGGCGCGACGATGCTCGCCTTGTGCTCGCCGTCCAGCTGCACCGAGAGCACGACCGGGTCGCCGTCGGCGTAGGTCAGGCCGTCGTCGCCGGTGGCGGTGTACTTCCCGTCGCCGTCATCGCCGAGCGGGGTCTCCCCGTTGGCCTCGGAGCGCAGCGTCACGTCCGCGCCGCTCACGGGGGCGTTGGCGAGGTCGGTCACCGAGGCCGCGTCGGCGAGCAGGGCCGTCACGAACGCTCCCTTGTCGAAGTCGGTACCCGAGAGGTCCACCAGCTCCGACGTGGGTGGCTCCACGCCGACGTAGATGCCCTCCATCACGAGGGTGTTCGTGAGACCGTCGACCTTGTCCGAGAGGTCGTCGATCGCGGAGCAGGCGAGCAGGGTCAGGAGCATGGATGCCTCGTTGGTCAGAGCGTAGCGCGGCGGAAGGCCCACCGGGCCGGCGCGGTATCTGCGGCCGGGCCGCGACCCCTACTTCTTCGTCGCCTGCTTCTCCTTCTTCTTCTTCTGCTTCTCGGCGGTGGTCAGCTTGTCCTTGTTGTTCGTCGACGCCTTCTTCGTACCCTTCGGCATGGTGCACTCCTCTGCCCGCTGGACGCAGCGGGGCTGGCAGGGATCCTATCCGGTCGTGGCGTGCGGTCCTGTCGGTGGGCGACGGAGCTACACTCCAGGACGATGTTCCTCCTCGCCACCCTCGCCGCGGCCCACATCCCCCACGCGCTGCTCGCCGGTGCGGTGGTCGGGGACGTGGGCGAGCCCTGGTGGGCGCTCTACAATGGTGGCGAGAGCGCGGTGCTCTACCGCAGCGACGACGCCGGGCGTCGCTGGACGGCGGTGCCGGCCGCGCCGCTGATCGACGAGGCGCGACGCCTCGCGCGGCTCGAGGACGGCACGCTGGTGTTGCTGACCGCGCGGCGACTCTGGTGGTCGGTCGACGGCGCGGCGTGGTCGGTGACCGACCTCGAGGCCGGCGCCGAGGCGGTCGCGACCGCCGGGAACGAAGTGGTGGTGCAGGTCGCCGGCGGAAGCTGGTCGGGGCCGGCGGACGGCCTGGTGTTCACGCCCGGGGACGTGCGGGCGGTCGGGGGTGGGGCGGTGCTGGTGGTGGTCGTCGGGAGCGGAGAGGTGGTCGCCGGCGACGTGCGGACCGACCTCCCGATCCCGGTCGACGAGGTGCAGTCGGCGCGGTCGGTCGCGGGTAGCCGGGGGGACCCCGACCTCTACCTGGGCACCCGCACCGGCGAGGTCTGGCGACGGGACGACGCGTGGCGCGCGTGCGGACCGTTCGACACCGACCCGCTCCACCCCGAGGTCGCGGCCCTCACCGACGCCCCGGACGGCACGCTCTACGCGCTCGTGGCGGACGGTCGGCTGTACGCCTCGACCGACGGGTGCGCCTCGTGGACCGGGCTGGACACGCCCTTCCGCGTGGACTTCGGGGGGAGTGGGGGCGCTGCCGACGTGGACGAGGCGATCGGGGCGTTGGTGGCGGTGGGGGACGACGTGGTCCTGGCCGGCTGGGACGGGCTGGTGCGGGGTCCGGCGTGGGCCCAGGAGCGGGTGCTGCCGCCGGACTACATCCGGGGCGCGTCGGTCTCGCCCGACGGGGTGGTGTACCTGGCCAGCCTGGCGGGCGTGCTCCGGTCCCTGGACGGCGGCGCCACGTGGGACGCTCCCCAACGCGGCGCGCCCGACGCCAACGTCCAGCGCGTGGCGGCCGACCCGCTCCGTGGCGCCTGCGTCTGGGCCATCATCAACCACCGCCTCTACCAGTCGACCAACGGCGGCGCCGACTGGGTGGAGGTCCCCACCGGGCTGACCACGGTCGCCGAGGTCTGGGTCACCGACGTCCCCTGGATCGGTGGGGACGGCATCGTCGCCTGGTACGACGGGGTGCGCTGGACGCCGGTGGCCACCGGCACCCGCAGCGCCTGGCTGGACGGGGAGTCCGTCTGCTACTCGGACACCGCGCTCAGCCGGTGTACGACCGACCGTGGCGCCACCTGGGTGGACCGGGTCGACGGGGGCCTGGTGCTCACCGCGGCGGGACCGGTTGCCCTGCGCGAGGATGCGCTCCTGTACGAGGGCGCGGAGGTCCTCGCGGCTGGTGACGACGCGTTCCGGAACCTCACCCGGACCGAAGCCGGGGTGTGGTACGCGACGACCCGCGCGGCCCGGATCTACCAGTCGGCGGACGGGGTGCAGTGGGAGCTGCTGGCGACGTCGCTCACCTCCGCCCCCAACTTCCTGCGCCCGGTCGGCGAGGACGTGCTGATGGCCACCTACGACGGGGCCTTCCTGCTCCGAGACGGCGTGGCCGAGCCCTTCGGGCGGTACCAGGCCATCACCGGGGCGTCGGGCTTCGACGACTGCGAGGGCTGCCGGGTGCTCGAGGATCCCTGTGCCTGGGGCGACCACCTGACCGAAGTGGACGGCGCGGTGTCGGTCGACCTGCGGGGCGATCGGGTGTGGGTGTCCGACCTCACGGGGGACGCGGTCCTGTCCGTCGACGGGGTCGAGGTGGACGGCGCGACGGCAACGGTCGCGGACGGATGGCACGAGGTGCGGATCGAGGGCGCCTTCCGGTTCGGCGCGATCCAGGCGCAGGCCCCCGGCGGGACCCTTTCGCTGGTGGGCGCGCCGGTGACCGATGCCTGTGAGGAGGAGGCGCCGCCTCCCGCGACCGAGGGGTGTGGCAGCGGGCGGGCGGGGTTGTTGCTGCCGCTCCTTCTCGTTGCCCGGCGCCGACGGATTCCGTGGTAGGGTTGCGCTGTGGAACAGGCCCTATCCCCCCAGGTCGAGCCCCCGAAGCCCCAGAAGGAGGAGGCACCCGCCACCGCCACTGTCGGGCCTCAGCCCTACGGAAACGCCGCTCAGCAGCCGGCCCCGCCCCCGGGTGGTGGAGGTCCGGGCGGTGACGCCGGCCTCGCCAACTACAAGGCGGCGCTGGGAGAGTTCCTCGGCGAGAAGCTGTTCAAGGCGGTGTCCGACTCGCTCGGCTTCGACAAGGTCTCCGGCTACGCGAAGTCGGCCGTGGACGGCGCGATCAGCTCCGCCGTCGGGCAGTTGGGGGGCTGGGAGAAGATCAAGGCGGACCCCGCGGCCCTGGACGCGCTGGTCACCATGCTCCAGGAGGGGCTCGAGCCGCTGGTGGAGACCTGGCTCGCCAGCGAGGATGGTCGCGCCCTCGTCGCCAAGCTGCAGAACTGGGCCGGCGCCCATCCGAAGACCGTGGTCACCACGGCGCTGCTCGCCGCCGCGGGCGCGGTGCTCGCCAACGTCGACGTCCCCTCGCTGAAGTCGGGTTTCAAGATCACCGACAAGCTCTCTGCCGAAGCCGAGGTCGATATCGGCCGGATCCGGGAGCTCACCCTCCAGAAGATCCGCGGCAAGCTCAAGTACCAGTCCGACAACCTGCTCGCGGCGATCGAGGTCACGCGCAACGAGGACGGCGGGGTCGAGAGCTCGGTCGGCGTCGAGCTGAAGGGCGACGGGAAGTCGCTCGCCGTCAACGGCGTCTTCGACAACCAGGGCCTCAAGGTCGCCGGTCTCAAGGGGATCCTCGGCCTCCAGGACGGCATGAGCCTGACCGGGGGGCTGGGCGCCGAACGAGGGCGCTCCGGGGTGCTCTCCACCCTCCAGTTCGTCCAGAAGGACGGGAGCCTGACCACCACCAACGACTTCAGCTTCGACTCCGGCTCCGGCACGCTCATCCTCGGGCACACCGCGCTGGCGGACATGGGCGGGGGGCTCACCCTGCGCCAGTCGCAGAAGTTCGGGACGGACGGCACGAGCACCGCGGGCCTCGGGGTGTCGCTCACCCGGGACGACCTCCAGGCCGAGCTGGACGCGACCTTCTCCGGAACGAGCACCTCGGTCACCGCCAAGGCCTCGCGGACCACCCCCGAGGGATACCGCGGCGGCGTCGACTTCAGCCTCAAGGACGACAAGCTCCTCGAGGTCGGGGCGTACTACGGGTTCAAGGACCCGAAGGAGTTCAAGAGCTGGCTGGTCTCGTACCGGCGGAAGGCCGACGTCAGCGAAGACCAGTTCAAGCTGACGGTGGAGAACAAGCTCGGCGAGATCTTCCTGCGGATGTCCGGGCAGTACACCCAGGGGCTCACCGGCGGGCAGCTCGACGCGTCGGCGCATGCGGGCAAGTTCCTCAACACCGACACCGCCGTGGTCGGCGGGCTCAACTACCAGAACAACTTCGGGACGGGCAAGCAGAACGTGACCCCCGAGGTCGGCGTCCAGTACAAGGGCGTGCAGGTCCTGTTCGGGTACGACGCGCAGAACAAGGCGGGGACGATCCGGTTGGGAATCCCGTTCTGAGTTGTCGGCGGTGATTCGGGCGCTGCGGTGGCTGGTGCTGCTCGCGTCCTTGGTGGTGCTGGTGGCCTCGGCTGGGCCGGGGATGATGGCGGTGACGGCGCGGCCGGCGTCGGCGGCCGTGGACATCCTGCCGGTGTGGTGTCAGGCGCGGCGGCTGGTCTACGGAGAGCAGGCGTGCAACCCCACGGTGATGGCGGCCATCTTCCACAAGCCGGTCGGGCCCGCCCGGGACACGTCCAGCCCCTACTACTACCCGCCGACCGCGGCCCTCCTGCTGTTGCCGACGGCCGGCCTTCCGTTCGAGTGGATGGCGTCCGGGTTCCGCTGGGTCTCCGCGGCGGCCCTGGTGGCGGCGGCCGGCTTGGTGGTGTGGGCGGTGCCGGTGCGGGACCCGGTGTTGGGGGCGGCGGCGGCGGCCCTGTTCTCGAGCGCGCTGTTTTCGCTGCGGCTGGTGCGCGGGTCGTTGGTTGCCGGGCAGACGGGGCCTGTGGTGGTGGGGCTGACGGCGGCGTCTTTGTGGGCCATCGGCCGCGATCGCGGACGGCTGGGCGGGGTGGTGACGGCGATCGGCATCGCGCTCAAGCTCTTCCCGGGGCTCGTACTCGCGGCGCTGATCCGGCGGCGGGCCGGTTGGCCCTGGCTGATCGGGACCCTCGGCCTCCTCATCGTCGTGACCTTCCTCTTTCCGGGGCACGCCGCGCCCTTCGGCTGGCTGGGCGGCGCGATCGAGTTCGTCGACCGGCCGATGCGGACGGCCTGGGAGCGGAACGAGCCGGCGTGGGTGCTCGCCCTGTGGCGCTGGCGCATCGTGGGGCTCGGGGTGCCGACGGCGGTGCTGGTCGTCTGGTCGGCGTGGAGGGCCCGATCGGTGGCGGTGGATGTCGGGCTCGCCTTCGTGCTGGTCGCCTGGGGGGGGACGGTGATGGCGGGCAGTCCGCAGACCCACGAAGGGCTCGTGGTGGTGCCGGCGCTGCTCTGGGTGCTGGCCTGGCCGGTGCAGACTGGGGCGCCGTGGTTCTCGGTGATCGCGGCGTCGGCCGTGGTCGGGGCCGGGCTCCTGGTCGGTGTGGGCTCTCCCCTCTCTCCGCCCAACAGCCTCCAGTGGGTCCCGATGGGCTACGCCGCGTGGGCCGGCGGCGTCGTTCGCTGGGCGTGGTCGTTAATGGATCCGGTAGAGGGGTCAGACCCCTGATCGGATCCTTTCGCAACGGATGAACGCCGGAATCCGCCGGCAGGCGACGCGGAACCCCCCCCTCGACGAATGGATCCGGAGGGGGGTCTGACCCCTCTACCGGATCCATTTGGTGCGTGATGTCCTACCTCGGCCCCGCCGCTCCGGGTCTCGTCGCTTCGGTCCAGTTCGATCGGCCGGTGGCTGTCATTGGAGACGTACACGGGCAGTCCGACCTCCTGCGGCGCCTGTTGGCGCGGCTTCCGGCCGACATGCCGGTGATCAGCATGGGCGACGTCGGCGACCGCGGCCCCGACACCCGCGGCGTGGTCGACCAGCTCCTCGCCCGCCGCGCCCTCGGGGTCCGTGGCAACCACGAGGAGTGGGTGTTGCAGTGGATCTCCGGCGGCGGCTTCGATTCGTTCGCCCTGCACCCGGGGATGGGCGGCGTGGCGACGCTCGCGTCCTACGGCATCACCAGCCGTGACCCGCGCACCATCGCGGCCCAGCGCGACCGCGTCCCCGACGCCCACCGCGCCTGGTTCCTCGGGCTGCCGCTCGTCCTCGATCTCACCGTCTGCGGCGTCCCGTACTGGCTCGTCCACGCCGGTATCCCCTCCACCGAGGCCCTGCCCCACTCGCTGTCCCTGGCTGAGGTCGTCCCGTGGCTGGTGCGCCACCGCCCCGAGACCCTGCTGTGGGCAAAGAACGACCCCGAAGAGATGCTCCCCGTCGACCGCACGGTGATCATGGGCCACCTCCGCCTCCCGGAGGCCATCGACACCGGCGCCGTCCTGGCGATCGACACCGGCTCGGGCACCAACCGGAACGGCAAGCTCACCGCGGTGATCCTCCCGGAGCGGCGGTTCGTGCAGGTGGAGTAGCGGCGCCGGTCGCCGAAGCGCCGCTACTTCTCCGGATCCGTCTCGTCCCACCCCTCCTGGGTCCCGTCCAGGTACCAGGGCTTCGCGGTGTCGCTCCCCTTCTTCGTGGGCGCGGCCTCGGGCGCGGCCCGCTCATGGGCGTAGTACGCGTTCTCCGACTCCTTGTGCGGCGGCGGACGGCCGGGGTGTTTGGCCTCTTCGTTCAGGGCCGCCAGCTTGTTCTTGATACGAGTGAGCAGGCCCATGGTGACCCCTATTGCGAGATGAGCTTGCGGATGTCACCGTACTGCCGCACCTTGAACCACGTCAGCTCACCGCGCTGCCAGTACTTCAGCGCGACCTTGAACATGCGCGCGTAGTTGGCGGCCCACGCCAGGTAGAACACCGGCTCGACGTTCTGTTTCCAATACTCCCTGTTCTCGAGCAGGTTCTCGATCAGGGAGCGGGGGACGAAGCCCTTGGACGCCAGGCAATAGATGGCCAGATAGAACTTGTCCTCGTCGGAGCGGGGCCAGTCCATCGACACGCGGAATTGCTTCCAGGCTTTCGTGTTGCGTCCCTCCACCTCGTCGGGGTGGAGCGTGCCATCGGCGAGGCTCTTCTTGGTGAGCGCCGTGCCGGGGAAGTAGTTCAGGGAGTAGAAGTAGATGCTGTAGGGGCGCGGCAGGTCCACGAGGAACCGCGCCGTCTCCATCTTCATCTCTTCGGTCGCGTGGGGGTTGTCGATGATGACGTCGTACACGACGTCCAGCCCCAGCTCCCGGTTGGCCTCCGCGAACTTCATGATCGCGTTGTTCCCCGGAGAGCGGTTGTGCATCTCCTTGGACTCTTTCGAGCTCCCCGACTCGATGCCCGTCTGCACGCGGATGAGGCCGGCGCCCATCAGCTTCTTGAGCATGTCCGGCCGCATCATCGGCGGGATCAGAAGACACTCGAACGGAACCCCGACCTGCTTGGGGTATTGGTCGAGGAACTCCTCCATCCACTCCTCGCCGAAGGCGAAGGAGGTGTCGTCGTCGATCTTGACCCGCGCCATCTTGGGGAAGGACTTCTTGACGTGGTCGAGCTCGCCGAGGATGTGCTTCACGCTTCGGGCGCGGTAGAACTGCTTGCCCTTCTCGTCGTACACGTCCCGGAGGATGGAGACGTAGCAGTAGGAGCAGTTGTAGGGGCAGCCGCGAGAGAAGTAGATGCGGTACTCGGCGGTCCGCTTCCACGGCTCCTCGATCTTGACCTTGCCACCTTCGATGTAGAACTTGTTTTCGTCCTTGGTGTCCGGGTAGGGCAGCCAGTCCAGGTCCTGGAGCAGCGGCCGGGGGCTGTTCCGGTACACCTCTCCGCCCACGCGTGCCCACACGTTGGGGATCTTCGTGGTGTCCTCGCCCTTGGCGAGGGCGGTGCAGAGGTCGATCGCGGCGAGCTCGCCCTCTCCGATACAGAGGTAGTCGACCAGGTCGATGCAGTCTTCGGGCGCGGAGGTGGGGTGGATGCCGCCCCATACGATGGGGATCGCAGGGAACTCACGCTGGAGCCGCTTGGTGACCGCCGACGCCATCGGAAACAGGCTCGACATGAAGCCCAGGCCGATGAGGTCCGGCTCCTTGTCCTTGATGACGTCGAGCGCGAGTTGGATCTCCTTCTCGGTCGGCATCTCGAGGCTGTTGTGGCGCCAATCCCGCAGGAAGATGATCCAGGTCTCGAAGCCGGCGCGCTCCAAGGCGGCGGAGATGTACCGAATTCCCGCGTTCTCCACCGAATAGATGGTCATCAGGACCACGGTGAACTTGCGTGGCTCCGTGATCGGCGCGCGCGCCGGGCTGGCTTTGAAGTCTTGCGTTTCCATCAACCCACCAACATGCGCAGACCGGCCGTCGCCTTCCGCATGAAGTCTTGAGGATTCCGAATCTGCGTCAGGTTACGAGCGATGAACTTGGGCCGCCAGTAGAACCGACGGTAGGCCAACTCGAGCATCTCCCGGAGCTCGGCGCGCGTGAAGTACTCGTCCCACACCTGCGCCTTGAAGTCTTCCTGGGGATTGCGCATGAACGCCATCCACGGGTTCACGTCGAGCACTCCGTCGCGTTGCCCCTCGTCGTAGAGCGTGGTGCCCGGGAAGGGGGTGAGCACGTTGTACATCACGAAGTCGGGGTCGAGTTGGATGCTGTACTGGATGGTGTCCAGGACGTCGTCGCGGGTGCGCTCGGTGGGGGTCCCGATCATGAAGTACGCCACGGTGTGGATCCCGATCTCGCGGCAGAGCTTGAACGCGCTCTCGATCTCGCGGACCGTCACGTCCTTCTTGAGGCGGAGCAGCCCCTCCTCCGTGCCCTGTTCGACCCCGAACTGGATCCGGTGGCAGCCCGCCGCCTTCATCTTGGTGAGCAGCTCCCGGTTCACGCCCTTCACCCGGAAGCGCACCGTCCAGCGCAGCTTGAGGCCGCGCTCGATGATGGCGTCGCAGAGGTCCATGACCCGCGCGTTGGTGATGTTGAACGTGTCGTCGACGAAGTAGAACTCCTCGATGCCGAGCTTCAGGCAGGCGGCGATCTCGTCGCACACCCGCTTCGGGGAGGCCACGCGGTAGCGGTGGCGCGGGGTGTTGCAGAAGGTGCAACGGTACGGGCAGCCGCGCGACGAGATGAGGGTGGTGAAGATGCCGCCGTTGCCCATGACGTCGTAGTAGCGGCGGTAGTCCACCATGGAGCGGTCGATGATCGGGTAGTCATCGAGGTTGTTCGAGAAGTAGACGTCCTGCTCGGGGATGGGGTCGTCCGGGTGCGCCATCGTGCCCGGGATGCCCCGCGGCGAGTCTCCGTTCGCCCACGCGTCACAGAGGTCCTTCATGGGCTTCTGGCCCTCGCCCTTGACCACGGCGTCGACGCCGGGGAGCCCCACGCACTCGCGCGGGAAGTCGCTCACGTGGGGGCCGCCGACCACGACGTAGCGGGCGCCGGCCTGCTTGGCGGTCTGCACGGTCTTCAGGACGTCGACGAGCTGGACCGTGAACGCGGTCACGCCTACGACATCGGGCTTCCACGCGCGGACCTGCCGGGCGAGCTCCTCGTAGGCGAGATCGTCGAGCTGCGCGTCGACGATGGTGACCTCGTGGTCGCTGTGGTCCTTGAGGAACTGGGCGATCGCCATGAGGGCGAGGGGTGGATACGAGAGGTTCTCGGCCGATACGGCTTCGGGGACTTCGCTCTCCACGCTGTGCTTGGCGGGGGGCCGAATCAGCATCACGCGCATGGGTGTGGAAAACCTCAAACTCCATGATGGCGCGGACGGCGCCGAAGGTCAAAGCAGGGCGGTGCCGGGCTGCCTTCTCGGTAGTCGCGGCGGCACTTTTGGGGCAGGCAGGGAGGCGCCCGCCCAGCCCCGGATCGCGGGGCTACCCCAGTCGTCGGGCGATCCAGGCCGGATCCACCTCGATGGTCCCGATCGGCTCGATCGGTCCCCGAAGGGTGACCCGGCCGTCGTCCTCGACGATGACCAGCAGCGTGCCCCCCTCCATCTCGACCTGGACCGGCGACTTCGCCAGGGACCGCCCGACGGTGACCGCCGCGATGGCGCACGCCGAGGAGCCGCTGGAGAGCGTGTGCCCCGCGCCGCGCTCCCAGATGCGCGCTCGGACTTGATGCGCGCCGACGACCTCGATGAACTGCACGTTGGTGCGTCCCCGCACCGCGCCCTCGATTCGCGCGCCGAGCTCCATCCAGTCGTTCGGGATGCCCAGCACGACAGCGTGCGGATTACCGAGGTCCACCGGGTGGATCACGACGCCCTCGAGGAGCCGGGGTTCGGCCCGGGTCGCCACGCCCATCTCGACGCTGACCGTCAGCCCGTCCACCTCGCACGCGACCACCCCGCCGCGGGTCCACACCCAGAAGCGGTCGGTGGCCCCTCGGGTGCGCCACCAGGCGTAGATGCGGAGTCCGTTGCCGGACTTCTCCGCTTCGGACCCGTCCGGATTGTGGATGCGCACGCCGGGTAGCGTCCGGTCTGGGCTCTGGCAGGGCTCGAGGATGCCGTCGCTGCCGATGCCGCGATGGCGATCACAGATGTCCCGAACCAGGGTCGGGGTGAGCGGCGGGCCTTGCTCGTAGACGAGGTAGTCGTTGCCGAGGCCGTGGGCGCGGAACAGGCGCATGGGGCGAAGTATCGTGGCGGAGTTACCTGGGCTCCGTGGTCCGGTTCCTCTCGCCCAGCCCCCAGGCGGCCCGTTTGGCCGCCGCTTTCGACGCCCTGGGGGACGCGCCGGCGACGCCCGATCTGTGCCTGGTCCTCGGCGGGGACGGCAGCATGTTGCGGGCGGTGCACCACTACGGTGGGCGCTATGCCTACCTCGGCGTGAATCGCGGAAACCTCGGTTTTCTGATGAACGACGTCGCGGGCACGCCTGCGGAGGTGGCGACCACGGTGGTCGAGGCGCTTCGGTCGGAGGGCTACACCCGCAGCGCCTTCCCGCGCCTTCGGGTGCGGGCCCGCCTGACGAACGAGGAGATCGTCAACGATCTGGCGGTGAACGACACCTACATCGAGCGCATGTCCGGGCAGACCTGCCACTTGCGGGTCACGGTGGACGGGGTGGTCGCGGTCGAGCGCATGGTCGCCGACGGGATGGTGGTGGCGACGCCCATCGGGTCCACGGCCTATTCGTTTTCGGCGGGGGGTCCGGCCGCGCACCCGTTGGCGCGCGCCATGGTGATGACGGCCATCTGTCCCCACAGGCCGCGGTTGGCGCCGGTGGTTCTGCCCGCCGGCTCGCGGGTCATGATCGAGGTGCTGGACGCGGAACATCGCCCGGCGCGGGTGGTGGTCGACGGGGTGCAACACGGGCAGGTGGCCGAGGTCGAGGTGCGCGGGGGCGGGGACGAGGTCACCCTGTGTTTTCTGGCCGGCCACGACTTCACGGCGACGATGATCCGGAAGATCCTCCATCCCTAGCTCGCGGCTCGCCGCCACCTCCCGTCGCCGCTTCGCGGCTGGCGGCGTCCGCGCGCTGGGCCCTCCCCACCCGCGCTGCGCGCCCTCACCCCTTCGGCGGCTCCCAGAGCTCGACCTTGTTGCCCTCCGGGTCCCAGATCCAGGCAAACCGCCCATGGTCTTGTGGCCCGGGTTCCATGCGAACGCCCGCTGCGACCAGCGCAGCGACGGTGCGATCGAGGTCGGCGACCCGGAAGTTGACCCGCCCGGTGCGTACCGCGGGCATGGGGGTGGTCGATGGGAAGATCGCGAAGGTGGTCGTCGCGATGC
>JAYVAS010000546.1:0-9991 GCA_043750895.1 Pseudomonadota bacterium | reverse complement strand
TCTTCCGCCGGCAGCCGGACGACGAAGAGGAACTTTATCAAGCGGTCCGCGCGGTCCATGTCAGCTGTTGCGGCGCGGTTCGATACCGCGGCGGCCGTCCGGAAGTCGCAGAGCGGCTCGAGCGGGCCGGTTGTGGGGCGAGCGTCGACGGAGGACGCAAGAAGGCGGGGTTCGACCCACCAGCACGCGTCGAGTTCCGCTCCGACATCCAGACGGCTGACGAACTTGCGAACGTCATCGCATGTGGCATCCAGCACTGGGCCCCGGCGATGGCCGTCGGCGCACAACCGTGCTCAGGTGGTGCGGAGATCGCTTGCACTTGGGGCGAGGGACGCTACTCTCTGCGACTTGCGCTGGTCCGCTCTGCCGCGTACTCGGATCGATGGGTCGTGTCGGTCCCGCCTTCGCCGGCCAGAGTCTCCTTCGCACTGGGGCTGCAGGATGCGTTGCGAGGGAGCGTCCGCGCCGCAGAGGTGCGCTGGTTCTCCAGTTCCGGTGCTGAGACGGCGCTGCCAATCTGACCGGACATCGCCGACAGGTCTCCTCAAAAAGTCACCGGTTCCTCGCCGCCTCGGCGAAGCTCTCCGCCACCTGTCGCCGGGCTCATCTCTGACCCGCAACGAGCGCGACTTCCGCGTCGCAGAGCGCGCCCTCGGCATCCTGGTTCTCAGCCCAACTCAATTCCTTCAGCTCCTGGAGTCGACGTGGCCCGCCTGACCGTCCGCTTGCCCGACACCCTGCACGAGACGCTCGCGAAGCGCGCTCTGGCCGAGGGCGTGTCCATGAACCAGTTTCTCGTGTACGCACTCACCCAAGTGACTGCGCTCGATCTCGCCGTGGAGCAGCGCACGCGATTCGAGGCCCTCCGCGGCCGCTCTCCGGAAGGCCAGGCCGAAGCGGCTCTCGCCACGCTGCGTGTCCTCCGTGCCCTCAGTGGTGGACCTCCGCCTTCCGGGCGCCAGCGGCGTGGTTCGTTTCGTGCCAGCCCCGCCCCTCACCCGCCCTGCGGGCACCCTCTCCCGGGGGAGAGGGGAGACGCCATCCCGGCACGCATGGTCCCCCCCATCACGGACACACCGCCGGCGGGATCCACGCCGTGTTCATCGCCGCCTCGTGCCCGGCCAGCAACCCGAGCAGCTGCGCCTGCTCGACTGCGTAGGCCGGGTCGTCGTAGAGGTCGGTGGTCTCCCAACGGTCGGCGGCGAGGTCGTAGATCTCGTAGCTTCGGCAGGCCTCCCCCCGGGGCACGTCGATCACCAGCTTGACGTCGCCCGCGCGGACGGCGGCATGCCCGTTGAACCCGTCGGAGTGCGCGACCCAGGTCTCGGACCACACGTCGGTCCGGAGGGCGGGCCCGCCGGTCAGGACCTGCCGAAGGCTCAGGGAGTCCCGGCCGCAGGTGGCCCCGGGGGTGCAGGTGCGTGAGCTCAGGTCGAGCAGGTCGGCGATGGTGGCGTAGACGTCCACGACGCTCGCCGGATCCCCGGACGTCGTACCCGCGTCGATTCGGAACCGCGCCCACGGGGGGAGGGGGCCGCCCGTCCGCAGCGCGAGGTTGATCGCGGCGCCGTCGGCGATCCAGAACGGCACGCGGATGCCGTTCTCGTAGGTGCTGCCCTTGCCGCGCCCGTCAGCGTAGTAGCCCTCGGCCACGGGGTCGTCGGTGCCATTGTCGCTGAGCACCACCACGAGGGTGTCGTCGAGGCCCGGGGTGCCACGCAGCAGGTCGTACACCGCGGCGTCCAGGCACTCCACCATCACCTTCATGTTCTCGGTGTCGGTGTCCGGCTTGGCGCCGCATACCTGCGCCCCGTTGTCCCACCGCCCGGCCCCGGAGCGGACCGGGGTGTCGTGCGCGAGGTTGTAGGAGACGACGGTGAACCGCCGCCGCCCGGGCGCGTCCTCCATCCACCGGATCGCGTCGTCGGTGTTGACCCCGGTGGCCGGGTCGGACATCTGGGTGGCGGTGGTCAGGTACCGATGGCCGGTGCGATGCACCGGCGCTGACACGGTGTAGAGCCAATCGTCGTAGGCGGCGACGGCCCCGAGCATGTTGCCAGCGAAGTAATCGAAGCCGAGGTGGATCGGGTAGGCCCCCACGCCGAACACCGTGCCTTCCTCTTCCAGGGTGTCGTCGCCGGTGCCGAGGTGGAACTTGCCGAACAACCCGGTCCGGAGCCCGTTGTCCTGCGCGAGCTTCATCAGCGTGTCGGTGACGGTGCCGAGCCGCACGTCCGCCTCCCCCCCGAGCGCGTAGCCGATGCCGGTGCGGTAGGGGTAGCCGCCCGCCAGGACCATGGCCCGGGTGGGGGAGCAGACAGGGGTGGCCCACGCGTCGGTGAAGCGCACCCCGGCGGTGCCCAACAGGTCCAAGGTGGGCGTGACCGGACGGTCCTCGGTGGGGTTGGAGGCGTCGGCGGCGTAGGAGGCGATCTTGTCAGTGCCGACGTCGTCGAGGAACACCAGCAGGACGTGTTGGAACTCCGCGGCCTGGGCCGGAACCGCCATCGTCAGCCCCAACACCAGCAGCAGTCCTCGCATCCCTGGAGGTTACGCCTGTTTCTGCGGCGCGGGTACCCCAAATCCCGCCAGATGGGTGCGCCTCAGCCCGCGCAGCGCGCGATCGCCGCGCACAAGGCGACCGTCCGCGGCGAACGCACACGCCAATCGCAGCGATTGAGGGTGTAGCCGATGCTGAGCTGGGCCTCGGGATCGCACCAGCCCAACGCTCCGCCCATCCCCGCGTGGCCGTAGCCGCTGCGATGGGGCGAGAAGATGCCGTCTTCTTCCTTGAGGAAGCCCTGTGTCCACCCCAGCGGTTTGCCCAGGACCCGGTCCTCTTCGCTCCACCCCTGGCGCTCCCAGAGCGGGGTGAGGGTGGCCTCGGCGATGTACCGTCTCCCCCTCCACACCCCTCCGGTCGACCAGGGCCCGTAGGCCTGCGCCAGGCCGCGGGCGGTGGCGGTGGCCGAGGCCCAGGAGAGCGCCGTGCGGCGCACCGGAGGCAGGTTGTAGGTGTTCATCCCCCCAGGGGTGGGGGGGTTGGTCATGGCGGTGCGGGCGAGGCCGCCGGTGAGGAAGCCGCGCGCGACGTTGGCCTCGGTGGAGCCGCCTCGGAGGGCGGCGAGCGTCATGTGGGCCAGCCGTTGGGGCATGGACACCGGGTAGAGCGTGGCCACCCGCGCGTCCTCGGCGGGAGGCGTCCCCAGGAACACGTCCGCGCCCAGCGGGTCGAGCAGCTCCCGGTGCAGGAAGCGTGCGAGGGGCTCACCGCAGGCGATGGCGAAGAAGGCATCCGCGTAGAGCCCGTAGGTCATCGCGTGGTAGCCCTGGTCGGCGTCGGGGGCCCACGCGGGCGCCTGGGCCGCCAGCACCGCGCGGACCCGCTCGGCGGCGGAGGGGTCACAGAGCTCGGCGAGGCTGAGCGGCGCATCGATCGCTGCGAGCCCCGCGCGGTGGTTGAACAGCTGGCGCACGGTGATGGCGGCCTTGCCCGCCTGTGCGAAGGCGGGCCAATACTCCGCCACCGGGCGGTCCCAGGCGAAGCGACCCTGCGCGGCGGCGAGGTTCAGCGCCATCGCCGCGAGGCCCTTGGTGGCCGAGAAGACGACGATCAGCGTGTCGGCCGTCCACGGTGCCCCCGTCGTGCGGTCGGCCAGGCCGCCCCAGAGATCGACCACCACCTCACCCCGGTGGTACACGCACAGGCTGGCGCCGATCTCGGTGCCCTCCGTGAAGTGGCGGCGGAACTGTTCGGCCACGGGCGCGAAGGCCTCGGTGGTGTGGCCAGCGACGAGCAGCGCGGGATCGGGCATGGGCGCGCGGCCTATCCCGTCCGGTCGGACGGCCGCCGACCTACTGGTCCAGCGTGGCGCCGTCCCCGAGCGCGGTGACCAGGAAGTCCCGGTAGAGGCGGCGCGCGTCCTTGTCGTTGTAGATGGCGTAGTGGTTCTGGTCGGGAAACTGACCCAATCCGGCGGTGATCGCCGCGCCGTCCCAGTCCAGCGCGTTGTCCTGGGTCGGCAGCGGGTAGGTGTCCAGGCCGCGGAGGGTCATCGCCTCCGGGGTGGTGGCCGGTTCGCCCACGATCGGCACGCGCGCCGCGGCGGCGAGCGCTTCGGTGGTGACCGACGGGGTCGCCTGATCGTGGAGGCCCTCGGTGAGCAGGATGGGGAGGGGGTCGGTGTCCCACGGCGGCGCCTCGGCGAACCACCAGCTCCCGTAGTTGAGCGGGTCGGTGGCCTCGACCAGGGTCTGCACGATGCCGATCACCGGGTGCAGGGCCGTCAGCTCCTCGTTCTCCGCGAAGCCGAGCAGGGCCTCCATGACCAGGGCGAAGTCCACCGGGTCCTTACGGAGCATGATGGTCAGCGCGAGCCCGCCGCCGGTGCCGGAGAAGCCGGCTCCCCGCACCTGGCCGCGGAAGAAAGGGGCGGCGATGGCGCCGGTGAGCCCACCCTGGGAGTGGCCGAAGTAGGCGACGCGGGTGGGGTCGAGCCGGAGGTTCTCCCCGTCCACCGTGAACGAGGGTTGGTTCGCGGTCAACATCCGCGCCAGGTACACCTGATCGAGGGCGCCCTGGCGGAAGTTGGAGCGCCCGGCGTCGGGGTTGTAGAAGTTGAAGGTGTCGAGGTCGGTGTTGGTGTCGGGCGTGGCGCGGTCGCCGTGGAGCGGCTGCGAGATCCCGAACACGGCCAGGCCTTCGCGCCCCAGGACCGTGCCTTCTTCCTCGTTGCTGCCGTTGTAGCAGAAGCTGAAGCTGTCCCCGCCGGTGCCATGGGCGTAGAGCACCACCGGCCAGCCGCGCTCGGGCATCTCTCCGTAGGGGATGCTGAGCGAGAACTGCGTGCGCTCCCACCGGTACACTGCGGGCGATCCATCGTCGTCGAACCGGAAGCCGCCGCCGCTCTCTCGGTAGGGGCGCTCGCCCCACTGCCAGACCGGCACGGTCACCGATCCGGTGTAGAGGGTGTACTCCCCGCGCGCCTCCACCCGCGTCACCTCGGGCTCGAACGGGCCCGGCGCCATCTCGTCCCAGATGGCGGTGGCGATGCGGGCCATCTCGGCCACCGGATCCTGGGTGGTGAACGGGACCGCCAGCGACACCGTGTCGAGGTCGACGCCCAGGCCGGTCAGGGTGGTCTCGACCGCGGCGAGGGCGGGGTCGCCGTCGTAGCCCCAGCCGTCGTCGCCCGCGGGCGACGAGGCCAGCGGTTGGCGCAGGATCAGGGCGTAGGTGGTGCCGGGCCGGAGGGGGAAGCCGAACACGGGCGCGGCGGCGAGGAAGTTGGCCGGGGTCCAGTTGGTCTCCTCGGACCACCACTGGAACTGGAGGGGCACCCGCTCGCCCCGGTGGGGGCTGGTCGGGTCCACGTCCACCAGCATCACCGGCGCGTCGAGGCTGCGTGACCCCTCCGGGGTGGGGAGCAGCGTCGTGTCGATGGGGGACGCGAACTGGACGTAGATCGGGCTGTTGGTGCCGAAGCCGTCGAGGGCGTAGGCCGTCGCGAGGTAGGCGTCGACCAGGGGGTACAGCCCCTCGCGCGGGAAGTTCGACAGATCGGGGTGGCCGTTGAGCAGCCGGCTGTCCGAAGGCCATGGGGCGTCGAAGAAGGCCGGCCCGGACACGATCGGCCGGGCGCCCTCGTCGGAGGACTCCGCGCACGCACCGAGCAGCAGGAGGACCAGCCCACGCATGCCGTCAGGGTATCCCACGGTGGGTGCGCCCGCTGAATTGGCTTACAAGGGAGACCCATGCTGTCACGGCCGCGACTTGCCCGCCGCTTCGCCCCGCGCTCGGGGGCTTCGACCGAGCTCACCGGGGGGGCGGCCGCGTCGGGCGTCATCTCCCTGGTGCGCGGACACCTCCCGGGAGAGCTGCCCCGCGAGCTCCGGACGATGGCCGCCGAGGCGTGGCGAGACGGCCACATCGACTTCGTCGAGGGTCCCGGGATCGAGGCGCTGCGGGATGCGGTGGTCGACTGGCTGGACGTCCGCGACGCCCGGGCCGCCGAGGACGTCCTGATCGCGCCCGGCAGTCGCGCGGCGTGTGCGTCGGTGCTCACGGCGGTGTGCAGCGCCGGGGACGTGGTCCTGATCGACGCCGCGGCGTGGATGGTGTTCCACGAGATGGTGGCCGCGGTCGGCGCCGTTCCCGTGCCGCTGGCTCCCCGCGACCCCCTGGGCTCGCTCAAGCTCTCCCCGGACGACCTCCGGTCGCGCCTCCCGTTCTACCCGACGGTGCGGGCGGTGCTCATCGCCAACCCCGTCAACCCCACCGCGCAGGTCTACGACGCCGAGGAGCTGGTGGGGCTCGTGGACGCCTGCGCGGCGCACGGGGTGTACCTCGTCGTCGATCGGATCTACGGGATGCTGATCTATGACGGGGGGCGCTTCCCGTACCTGCCCCCCACGCCCGCGTTTCGGGAGTGGTGTGTGCTCATCGACGGCGTCGGCCGCGCCTTCCGGGGCATGGGTGGCATCCGGGTGGGCTGGGCCTGCGGCCCGCGCGACGTCATCGAGGCCGCCACCCAGGCTCAGATGGCCGTGGGCGGGCCCGCCGATCGGGCCTCCCAACGCGTCGCCCTCGCCGCCGTACGTGCCCCCTACGACCTCGGCCTCATCGAAGAGCTCGAGGCCACCCGCGATCACCTGCTCGACCTCGTCGCCGACATCCCGGGCCTCAGGGCCTGGCCCATCGCCGGCACGATGTTCGCGGTGCTGGACCTGAGCCCGTGGCTGGGTCGTTCGACCCCGGTGGGTTGGGTGATGGAGAGCGCGGGGGATCTCGCGGATTACCTGCTGTCCGAGGCCCGGGTGCAGGTCACGCCCGCAGAGATCCTCGATCACCGGGGATTGATCCGCATCGCCTTCGCACAGCGCCTCGAGGTCGTGTCCCAGGCGATGGCCCGCATCCGCGAGGCGCTCGGCGCGTTGACGGGTTAGGTCCGGCAGCTACCGGGTGTCTGATGCCGGAACGCGGCGCGCTACTGTACGAAGGCAAAGCGAAGCAGGTCTACGGGACGTCGGACCCGGCGCGGCTGATCATCCACTACAAAGACGACGCCACCGCGTTCAACGGGGTCAAGAAGGCGTCGATCACCGACAAGGGGGAGATCAACTCCCGCATCTCGGCCCATCTGATGGAGCGGGTCGCCGCCGCCGGCGTTCCCTGCGCCTTCGAGGGGATCGTCGGCCCGCGGGACCAGCTCCACAAGAAGGTGGAGATCATCCCGGTGGAGGTGGTGGTCCGGAACATCGTCGCCGGCGGTCTGGCCAAGCGGCTGGGACTGCCCGAGGGCACGGCCTTGGGTCGTCCGGTGGTCGAGCACTTCTACAAGTCGGACGCGCTGAACGATCCCCAGATCAGCGAGGATGTCGCGGTCGCCCTGGGCTGGGCGCAGCCGTGGGAGCTCCTGGCGATGCGCGACTACGCGCTGCGCGTGAACGACCTGCTGCGCGCCTTCTGGGGGGAGCTGAACGTCGACCTGGTCGACTTCAAGCTGGAGTTCGGACGATTCCAAGGGGCGGTTTTGCTCGCCGACGAGATCACGCCCGACGGCTCCCGCCTCTGGGAGCGGGGCACCGGGCGGAAGCTGGACAAGGATGTGTTCCGGCGGGATCTCGGGGATCTGACCGAGACCTACCGCGCGCTCTATCTGCGGGTGTTCGGCTCGACGTTCGACGGGTAGCGGCGTGATCAAGCACCACTGCGGGATCTTCGGGGTGTTCGGAGACGCCGACGCGGCGCGGCTCACCTACCTCGGCCTGCACGCGCTGCAGCACCGGGGCCAGGAGGCGGCCGGCATGGTCTCGCGCGGGGAGGGGGGTCTCGTCTCCCACCGACGCGCCGGCCTCGTCGCCGACGTCTTCGACGAGCCTGCGCTCGCCCGGCTCGCGGGAGACGCCACGGTTGGCCACGTGCGCTACTCGACGGCGGGGGGCATGGGCTCGGAGAACATCCAGCCCTTCCTGGTGCGAGACAAGTCGGGTCAGGTGGCCATCGCGCACAACGGCAACCTCACCAACGCCGACCTGTTGCGGGGAGAGCTCGAGGACCGGGGGTCGATCTTCGCCACCACCTCGGACACCGAGGTCATCCTCCACCTGCTCGCCACCAGCGAACAGAAGACCTTCGTGAACCGGCTGGTGGACGCGCTGATCCACGTCGAGGGGGCGTGGTGCCTGCTCCTCCTCACCGCGGACAAGCTGATCGCGGTGCGCGATCCGCACGGGTTTCGGCCGCTCGTGCTCGGCCGACGCCGCGACGCGTGGATCGTCGCCTCGGAGACGTCCGCCATCGAGTTCGTGCAGGGCGAGGTGGTGCGCGAGATCGAGCCCGGCGAGATGGTGATCATCGACGCCGACGGGATCGAGTCGATCAAGCCCTTTCCCCGCAAGGAGCGGCGCGCCTGCATCTTCGAGTACGTCTACTTCGCCCGCCCCGACACCACGCTCTTCGGCCACGGCGTCTACGAGACGCGGATTCGGGCCGGTGAGATCCTGGCCCGCGACTACCCGGCGCGCGCCGACGTCGTGATCCCGGTCCCGGACTCGGGGGTCCCGGCTGCGCTCGGCTTCGCCCGCGCGTCGGGGCTGCCCTACGACCTGGGGCTGCTCCGCTCCCACTACGTGGGGCGCACCTTCATCGAGCCCACTCAGCGCATCCGCGACTTCGGCGTACGCTTGAAGCTGTCGCCGGTGCGCTCGGTGGTCGCCGGGAAGCGGGTGGTGGTGGTGGACGACTCGATCGTCCGCGGCACCACCTCGCAGAAGATCGTGCGTCTGCTCCGCGCTGCCGGCGCCGCCGAGGTGCACATGCGCATCGCGTCTCCGCCGATGACCGGTCCGTGCTTCTACGGCATCGACACGCCCAGCGGAGACGAGCTCATCGCGCACCGCCTCGAGCTGCCCCGCATCCGCGCCTTCCTCGACGTCGAGAGCCTCGCCTACCTCTCGGTCGACGGGCTGCGCGCGGCGGTGGGGGAGGACGGCGAACGCTTCTGCGATGCCTGCTTCACCGGACGTTATCCCGTGGTGCCCGCGGCGCGCCCCCCCTCCCGCCAGGTGCCGTTGTTCGGCCGCGGAGCGTAGCCGCCGGGAACGTTCTGCTATGCTCCCCGCCGGAACGAGCGCCATGTCACGCATCATCGGTATCGACCTCGGCACCACCAACACCGCCGTAGCGGTCCTCGAGGGCGGTCGCCCGCGCGTGATCGAGGACGACCGCGGCTACAAAGTCCTCCCCTCGGTCGTCTCCGCCAAGGGAGACGGGCGTTTCGTGGTCGGGCAGGCGGCGCACAACCTGATCCTGACCCACCCCGATCGCACCGTGTACGGGTGCAAACGGCTCATGGGTCGGCGCTTCGACAGCCCCGAGGTGGAGGCGATCCGGAAGCGCGTGCAGTACGACATCCGGGAGGCGCCGGACGGCGGGGTGCAGGTGCTGGTGGGGGACCAATGGATGTCCCCGCAGGAGGTGGCCGCCGTCGTCCTCCAGGTGGCGCGCACCATCGCCGAGCGCGGTCTCGGCGAGCCGATCGACGAGGCGGTGATCACCGTCCCCGCCTACTTCAACCACGCCCAGCGCAAGGCCACCCTCGAGGCCGCGCAGCTCGCCGGGCTGCGGTGCGAGCGGCTCCTCAACGAGCCCACCGCGGCCGCGCTCGCGTACGGCCACCGCAAGAACGTCAACCGGACCATCGCGGTGTTCGACCTCGGCGGCGGCACCTTCGACATCTCGGTGCTGCACCTCTCCGAAGGCATCTACGAGATCCTCGCCACGGCGGGGGACACCTTCCTCGGCGGCGAGGACTTCGACTGGCGGGTCGCCGAGTGGCTCGCCGACGTCTTCCAATCCCGGACCGGGGTCGACCTGCGCGAGGACCGCGGCGCGGTCCAGCGCCTGAAGGACGCCGCGGAGCGGGCCAAGTGCGAGCTCTCCTTCTCTGACCAGTCCAACATCGTCATTCCCCGGCTCACCGCGACCGAC
>JAYVAS010000545.1:0-9063 GCA_043750895.1 Pseudomonadota bacterium | reverse complement strand
AGGTCGTAGCCGAGGCTGGATGCGTCGTTGTGCACCCGGACCTCCTGGAGGAGGAGGGTCTCGAGCGCGGCACCGTCGATCTCCTCCGCTGAGTCCAGGGGGCCGCGGGGGCGCAAGGCGCGGTAGACGCCTGCGTCAAAGAAGAAGAACTTGGGGTGGCTGGCAACTTCGCGTTTCGCCCGGCGTGCGAAGACGGGGAGTCGGATTGCCACCAGGAGGTCCTCCAGGACCCCGAACCAATCCTCGACGACCTTACGCTCCACGGAGCAGTCCCGCGACACGGCGGTCACATTGAGGGGTGCGGCCTGGGAGAAGCTCGCGGCTTCGAGGAACCGCGCAAAACCGGCGAGGTTACGGGTCAGCCCCTCCGCCTGGACCTCCTCCCGGAGGTAGGTGCGGACGTAGTCGTGCAGGTAGGCGAGGGCGTCCGCGTCCCCGGCGCGGGTGAGGGCGAAGGGGAGGCCGCCACGCAGGAGCGCCTGGGACAACTGCCATCCCGGCCCGACCTCGGCCGCCGCGACCGGATGCATGCGGAGCGTCAGCGCCCGTCCGGCGAGCAGGTTCACCCCGCCGCGCCGGAGCTTGCGGGCGCTCGAGCCCGTCAGCGCGAAGCGAAGGCCTCGGCTCTCGATCAGTCGGTGGACCTCGTTCAGCACCTCCGGAACCCGTTGCACCTCGTCGATCACCACCCAACCCTGGTGGGCTGGTGGCAACCGTCGCTCGAGGCGCGCCGGATCGGCGAGGAGGTCCAGGTACACCTCGGAGTCGAGCAGGTCGAACCACGGTACCCCCGCGAACCGCTCCCTCAGCCAGGTGGACTTCCCGGTTCCACGCGGACCGAAGAGGAAAAAGCTGCGATCCGGAGCGGCGAGCAATCGGGTGTACATGGTCCATATTATCCGTCAAATCGGAACTGAGCCACCCTGAATGGCACCCTCGCCCCTCAGCCCAAGCTCGCCGCAGCCGCTTCGATGGCCGGCCGAAACCGCTCCTTGGCCCCGCCGATCACCGGTTCGCCATGGGCCGGAAGCACATGCGCAAAGGGCAGGTCGAGGATGCCCCGCAGGCTCTGGGCCGAGGGCTTTGCCTGCTTGAGCCAGCCCGGGCCGACGTTGCAGGGGCGGAAGAAGCCCATCATCCGCATCGTCGTCCGACCGAACCAATTGAAGTAGGCGTCCGGCCCGGTCCAATTCTGGAGTGAGTCGCCGGCGATGACGATGCCACCGTCCTGATCCAACACCAGCAGCGCCTCCGCGGGGGTGGACGGGAACGGGTACAGCCGGCCCGCCATGGGCAGCGGCCCGTCGACAACCAACTCCCGGTCGGCCTGGAAATAGACCTTTGCCGGCTTGCGCACGGTGTCGAAGCCCTCGCTGTAGAACTGGCCCGCCACCGCCCACACCGTGGCGGCGTAGCGCTCCTTGTAGAACGCGTCGTCGGACCCGTGAAAGCCGGCGAGGCGGACCACGTGCGCGAGCTTCCCCAGCGCGTCCAGGGCACTCAAACCTGCGTCATCGAGGCGCACCGAGTTGACCAGCACGAGGCCGCCGTCCGTCCGGACCACGACCATGTTGCGGCTCGCCATCATCGGCACCGGCCCCGGAAACCGCATGGTCCCGGTGACGAAGTACACATCAGGGAACACCTCGACCAGGGTGCCGTGCGGATGTGCCGGGGGAACGGGGCGGATCTTCATCGGTCTCCGGAGGGTGGCCGGCCGATCCTCGACCCGCCACCCCACCGTGTCAAGCGGAGGCTCCTGCTCGGCCCGCGGGGGGCACTTCGGCGAGGCAGGCATCGGCCACCAGGTCCACCGACCGCAGCCGCTGCGCCAGCGTCGGCCCCGCGTGGGCGAGGATCACCTCGTCCGCGTCGGCGTGGACGGCGAACCGTTCGATGGCGGTGGCGACCGTGTCCGGGGTTCCCACGGCGCTGTAGCGCATCATGTCGAGGAGGAAGCGACCCTGCGGCGCGGCGAGGATCGCGTCGGCCTCGGCGTCCTCGAGGAAGCGGCCGCCGGCGAGGATCGCCCCCACCCGGGCGCGCTGTACGGTGAGGAGCTGGGCCCGGGCGTCCGCCGCGTCGTCCGCCGCGATCACGTTCATGCCGGCGATCACGTACGGCCGCTCCAAGACCTCGGACGGGCGGAAGGTGCGCCGGTAGAGGGCGATCGCCTCTTCGAGGGCGGCGGGGGCGAAGTGGGAGGCGAAGCCGTAGGGCAACCCGAGGAGCGCCGCGAGCTGGGCGCCGAACAGGGAGGAGCCGAGAATGTAGAGCGGGACGTGGGTGCCGGCGCCGGGGGTCGCGTTGACGCCGGGGACGCGGGTGCGCCCCGAGAGGTAGCCCTGGAGCTCCTGGACGTCCTGAGGGAAGGTGTCCGCCGCGGCGGGGTCACGGCGCAGCGCCCGCAGGGCGCCCTGGTCGGTGCCCGGTGCGCGGCCGAGGCCGAGGTCGATCCGACCCGGATGGAGGCTGGCGAGGGTGCCGAACTGCTCGGCGATGGTGAGCGGGGCGTGGTTGGGGAGCATCACCCCGCCCGCGCCGAGGCGGATGGTGAGGGTGTGGGCGGCGACGTGGGCGATGAGCACCGCGGGGGCGCTCGACGCGATCATCGGCATGTTGTGGTGCTCGGCGTACCAGACACGCCGGTAGCCGCGCGCTTCGGCACGCTGGGCGAGCGCCACGCAGCCGTGCAGCGCGTCGTGCGGGGTCTCGCCGCGGCCGACGAAGGCGAGGTCGAGGATGGAGAGGGGGACGGGCATGGGTGCCCATAGCGCGGGCGCAGCGTCCAGCGGCGGGTCGCGCCTCTCCACGGTATCGTACGCCAGCCCCGGAGGGCCCGTTGCTCCCACTCCTGCTCTTCCCCGGAGCCGCGCTCGCGGCCTCGATGTCGGGAAGCATCGGCGTGGCGCTCACGTTCACGCGCACCGAAGCAGGCGTACGCCCCGGCTTCGGCCTCGACCTCGCCACCCAGGTCTCCTTCTTGGACGGGACCACCCCCACGCTGGGCGTGGTGGTGCATCGCCGGTGGCTCGACGAGGAGCACCGGCGGTGGATGGTGGGCATGCGCATGGGCGCGGCGGCCAGAGTGGAGGGCCAGCTCAGCGTCACGATCGCGAGTCTGGAAGCGGAGGCGGGGGTCCGACTCACGCACACCCCAACCCCGGCGTTCTACCTCGGGGCGCACTCGACTTCGCTCCTCGCGTTGGGCCTCGGGTTCGACTTCGAGCCCGAAACGCCCGAGGCGTCAGCGTTCACCGGCTACGGCGGGCTCGAAATTCCCATCCCTCCCCCGATTGTTGTCGGCGGCCGGCCCCTTCGAATCGGCCGCGACCACGTTCTGCCGCACGCCCTGCACCCTGTGGGTGCTCCCCGGTCGTGGGTGCGGGCCGGCCGCGAGGAGCTCGCGTCCGTCTCGGTTTTCCTCCGCCTCGCCGCGGAGCTCGACGCGCTGGGCGCCCCCAAATCCCTGGCGGCCCGCGCCCGCGCGGCGGCGCACGAGGAGCTCGGCCACGCCGCGCAGTGTTTCCGGTTCGCCGGGGGCGCGATCGCCCGCCTCCCGCCCTGGACGCCGCGTCGGCACCGGGATCGCGACCACGCCCGACGCACCATCGGTGCCGAGTCCCTCATCGACGGTTGGGGGAACGAGAACCGAGCCGCGGACGAGGCGGAAGCCCAACGGGACGGCGCGCGGGACGACGAGACCGCGCGGGCGCTGACCCGCATCGCCGCCGAGGAGCGCGGTCACGCCCGGCTGGGACTGGACGTCGCGCGTTGGTGCGGACTGGCCGCCTGATCGAGCGGCATTGGATCGGCCCCCCCCGGGTCCGTGGCAAGGAACCACGGTACTTCGTTACTCCTCCGCCACCGCATCGAGCCGCCGCGCCCGCTCCACGAGCCCGAGCATCTGCGCGCGATAGCCCGCGGCGTCCTCGCCGAGCGCCTCGCGGGCCGCGCGCCGCACCCACATCCAATCCACCGTGCCACGATCGGCCGAGCCGCGGAGCAACATGCCGTAGCCGGCGATCGCCGCGGCCCAGCGGGTGTCGACCGACGCCTGGGCGAACGTGCGCCCCTCGTCGCGGATCGGGAAGCTGAGGAGCTGGGAGACACCCCCGGTGGGCTCCTTGAAGCGCACGTGGACCGTCAGCAGCTCCCCAGAGGCGGCCGCCGCCGTGGGGGTACGGTCCGCCTGGTACCGCAAGGCCGACGAACGATAGGCCCGCTCCGAACGCGCCGGCACCACCTCGTAGAGGGCAGTCACGCTGTGCCCGGCGCCGATCTCGCCCGCGTCCTTGGTGTCGTCGTCGAAGTCACGTGCCGCGAGCGCGCGGTTTTCGTAGCCGATGAGCCGGTAGGACGAAACCTGCGCCGGATTGAACTCGACCTGGATCTTCACGTCCTTCGCAATGGGGACGAGCGTGCCCGTGAGCTGCTCCTGGAGCACCTTCTGCATCTCCAGGTACCCGTCGATGTACGCGTAGTTGCCGTTGCCGTGGTCGGCGAGCAGCTCCATCTTGGCGTCCTGCAGGTTGCCACGCCCCACCCCGAGCACGGTCAGAAACACCCCGCTCTCCCGCTCGGCCTCGATGAGCTGGAGGAGGTCGCTCTCGTTGGAGATCCCGACGTTGAAGTCCCCGTCGGTGGCAAGGATGACACGATTGACCGCGCCTTCCTGGAAGTTGCGTCGGGCGAGCGCGTACGCGCCCTGGATCCCCGCCGCCCCCGCGGTCGAGCCCCCCGCACCCAACGCCTCGATCGCCTCGGAGATGCGGGCGGACTGGTCCCCCCGGGTCGGCGCGAGCGCCACCCCGGCGGTGCCCGCGTAAGTGACCAGCGCCACGTGGTCGGCAGGTCCCAACTCCCGCACCAGCAGTTGGAGGCCCCGTTTCACGAGCGGGAGGCGGTCCTCGGCGTTCATCGACCCCGACACGTCGACCAGGAACACGAGGTTCCGGGGCGGCATCGCCCGCCCCACCACCTCCTTGCCCTGGATGCCGATCCGCACCAGGCGGTGCCCCTCGGCCCAGGGCGCCTCGGTGACCTCGGTGTGGGTGGTGAACGCCGCGCCGTCCTCGGGGCGGGCGTAGTCGTAGGGGAAGTAGTTGATCAGCTCCTCGATGCGGACGGCGTCCCGCGGCGGCGCCTGGCCCGCTTCGAGGTACCGGCGCACGTTGGAGTAGGAAGCGGTGTCCACGTCCACCCCAAAGGTGGAGAGCGGCTCGTCCGCCACGCCCACGAAGCGGTTCTCGACGATGGCGGCGTACTGATCCTGGCTCGTGTCCGGCGGGAGCCAGCCCGGCCCGAGCGCGGGTGGGGGGTCGAACCGGGGCGCCTCCGGGCTCCGGTTCCGGCCGATCGGACCCCAGGTGGCGACGACACCCGGAGCGCTGTCCCCCACCGACTGGTAGCTGCGCCCGGTCGGGATGCGGGACAGAAACTGCGCAGTGTCGGACACGATGACGACCTCCTGCCCGGCGAAGCGCACCGACAGGTTGACCACCACGATGCGCTCGCCCAACACCGTGACCGACTGGAGCGCCGGGCTGAACCCGGGCTTGAGGGCGCGTACGGAGTAGGCCCCCGGCGGCAGGTCGCGCACCTCCCACCGGCCGCTCGCGTCGGTGGTGACCGTCCGGGTCCCCCCGCTCAACGCCGGGGACGACAGCTCGACCGTGACCCCCGGCACCTCGAGCCCGCTGTCGTCGGTGACCGTGCCGCGCAGCACACCCGTCCTGGGAACGGGCGCGGCGGCCGACGGCGGCGCGGGAGCCGGCTCGGCGGAGGCGGCGTGCGTAGACATCGCGGAAAGCAGGCAAAGAAAGAGGATGGTTGGCAGACGAGGCATCGTTGAGCACCCTACCTGACTACACGCGGGGACTGGGAGACGGTTCGGGGAGCGGACCCACGAAACGGCGCCGGCCCGACGCCCCCACTCCCCGGTCGCATCCCCGTCCCCGGCGGGCTAAACGCCGCCCATGCTCACCACCGTCCGTCGCACCCACACCTGCGGGGAGCTTCGCCCCGAACACGTCGGCCAGAAGGTCATCGTCCAAGGCTGGGCCCAGAACGCCCGCGACCTGGGGGGCGTCGCCTTTCTGCTGCTGCGGGACCGCCACGGTCTGGTGCAGGCCGTGTGCGACGAGCGCTGCCCCGACGCCGCGCGCGCGGACGCCGGGACGGTGCGCCTCGAGTACGTGGTCGAGGTGGCGGGCACCGTGCAGCTCCGCGCCGCCCCGAACCCGAAGATCCCCACGGGGATGATCGAGGTGGTCGCCGACTCCGTCACCATCCTCTCCCGCACGCCGCCGCTCCCGTTCAACCTCGACGGGCACCTCGACGTCAACGAGGATCTACGCCTCCAGTACCGCTACCTGGACCTGCGCCGCCCCGAGATCCAGAACAACCTGATCACCCGCCACCGCGCCGCCCAGGCCACCCGCCGCTACCTCGACGGCGAGGGCTTCATCGAGGTCGAGACCCCGATCCTCACCAAGGCCACCCCGGAGGGCGCACGCGACTACCTCGTCCCCAGCCGGGTGCACGCCGGCCAGTGGTACGCGCTCCCCCAGAGCCCCCAGATCTTCAAGCAGATCCTGATGGTGGCGGGCATGGACCGCTACTTCCAGATCGTGAAGTGTTTCCGCGACGAGGACCTCCGCGCCGACCGCCAGCCCGAGTTCACCCAGATCGACATCGAGATGAGCTTCGCGACCCGCGAAGTGGTGATGGAGCTCGCGACCAACCTCGCCCGCACGCTGTGGAAGGAGATCCTGGGGGTCGAGGTGGGCGAGATCCCGATCCTCTCCTACGACACCTGCATCCGGCTCTACGGCATCGACGCCCCCGACCGTCGCTTCGGGATGGAGCTCGCCGAGGTCACCGCGGCCCTCGCGGGGACCGAGTTCACCGTGATCCGCAGCCAGCTCGACGCCGGCGGCATCGCCAAGGCGTTCGTGGTCGACGGTGGCGGCGAGGCCGTCTCCCGCAAGCAGATCGACGCGTGGATGCTGTTCGTCAAACGGTACGGGCTGGGCGGGCTGCTGTACGGCAAGGTGGGCGCGCCGTGGACGGGCCCGCTGGCCAAGCTCTCCGAGGCCGAGCAGGCCGCGATCGTGGCTGCCACGGGCGCCAAGGTCGGCGATCTGGTCCTGCTGGGCGCCGGGGCTGCCAAGAACGTCAACCCCGGGCTGGGCCGGCTCCGCGCCGCGGTCGCCAAGGAGCTCGGTCGGGTGCCTCCCGGCTTCTCCTTCTGCTGGGTGGTCGACTTCCCCAGCTTCGAGTGGGACGAGGACAACGGGCGCTGGGCCGCGGTGCACCACCCCTTCACCTCCCCTCGCCCGGAGCACCTCGCGCTGCTCGGCACCGGCCGCGAAGGGGAGATGTACGCGGACGCCTACGACCTCGTGTGCAACGGCTACGAGATCGGCGGCGGCTCGATCCGCATCCACGAGTCCGACATCCAGTCCAAGGTGTTCGCGGCGCTGGGCCTCACCCCGGAAGACGCACAGCAGAAGTTCGGCTTCCTGCTCGACGCGCTGCGCCACGGGGCCCCCCCGCACGGCGGGCTCGCATTCGGGTTCGACCGGATCATCATGCTGCTGTGCGGCACCGAGAACATCCGGGAGGTCATCGCCTTCCCCAAGACCACCTCGGCGCAGGACCTCATGAGCGGCGCGCCCAGCCCGGTGGACCCCAAGCAGCTCGTCGAGCTACACGTGCGGAACACCGAGTAACGAGTGGCCCGCATCGCGCTGGTCGGCGAAGGCCCCTTCCCCGGCTCCGGGTCGACCGAGACCCGTTTTGCGGCGCTCCGCTTCGACTGGTTCCGCACCGCGCTCGCCGACCACCAGGTCGTCCTCTTCGACTCGCGCGCCCCGGTGGACCGTGCGGCATGGACCCGCGCGCAGCGCTGCCACGCCATCGTCTCGGCCGGGGTCTACGGCCCGACGCGCACCGCGCTCCAGCTCGTCGACGACCAGCCGTTGTGGATCGACCTGCCCGGCGACCCGTTCGCGGACGCGCAGGCGGTAGGCGCGTTGACCGACCCCGAGGCGGTGGCGCGCGAGGCCGCGGCGGTGTTCCTGCCCGCCCTCGCCCGGGCCGACGCGTTCTCCACCATCTCGTCGCGGAGCCGTTACTCGCTGCTCGGACAGTTGGGTGCCCTGGGGCGCCTGGCGCGCACCCGCCCCGGCGAGGAGTGGGCCTACATCGTGCCCATCCCGTGGAGCTTCGGGACCCTCCCCGAGGGCCCCCGCCGCGCCGCCGGCACCACCCGGCGCGTGCTGCTGGCCGGTAGCTTCAACACGTGGTTCGACGCCGACACCGCCTTCGAGGCGCTGCTCCTGGCGATGGACGCGGGGCCGGTGGAAGCCCACATCACCGGGGGCCCCGTCGCCGGCCACCACGTGGCCGACTACACCCGCTTCGAGGCCGCCGCCCGCGCGTCCCGTCACGCGGCGCGCTTCCACTTCCACGGCTGGCTCGAGGAGTCGGCCCTGGCCGACGTCGTGGCCGCCTGCGACGTGCTGCTGTGCCTGGACCGCCCCGGGTTCGAGCCCGAGCTGGGCAGCCGCACCCGCGTGCTCTTCGCCCTCCACCAGGGCCTCACCGTGGTGGCCACGCCCCGCTCCGAGCTGGTCCACGACCTGGCCGGCGCGGGCTTCGTCCGGCCCGTCCCCCTGTCGGACCCGACGGCCACCGCCGCGGCGCTGCTGGGCGCCCAGTCCACGCCCGACCGCGGGCCGCTGCGCGCACGCTACGGCCTGGACACGGTGATCGCGCCGCTACGCGCCTGGGCCGCCTCCCCCACCCGCCGCCGCCCCGCCCCCGAAGCCGGCGCCCTGCTCGACCTCGTCCACGAGCGGGATGCGTTGATCCGCGAGATCGACCGGATCCGCAGCACCCCCACCTGGCGCCTCCTCAATCGGCTGACGCAGGTGCGGCGGAGGTAGGGGGACTCAGGGCCCGTTCCCCGAGATGTACACCTCCCCGCCGATGTTCTCGCGCCCGATCGCGTCGACCAGGGCCTCGGCATCGGCCGTGGACAGGGACGGATTGTTG
>JAYVAS010000544.1:0-1947 GCA_043750895.1 Pseudomonadota bacterium | reverse complement strand
GGGTAGTTTGTGGATTGGTTCCAAATCAGTCGCACAGGTGCGTCGTTGGCTGCCCTGGCTGTTGCTCACCAGCGTCGCGTTGGGAGCGGTGCAGGCCTGGGGAACGCCTCGGTTGCTGGGCGCCGGCCTGGAGGTCCTCCCGCTCCCTGGGCGCGCCGCCGCGGTCGCCGTCACCCTCGCCCCCTTCGCCTTCGTGCTCGGCACCCCCTTCGCGGCCACCCTGCGGATCGTGGGACCGTCCACCCCCGCCGCGGTGGGCTGGGCGTGGGCGCTGAACGGGTGGATGAGCGTGCTGGGCAGCCTGATCACGGTGATCGCCGCGCGGCTGTACGGGCACGGCATCGCGACCGGGATCGGGCTCGGGGCCTACCTGCTCGCGGCCGTGCTGGCGACACGGCTGCCAGGGAGCAGCCGGAAGAGGACGACGACCCACTGAAGCGAGAAGAGCGCGCCCGCGGCGACGTCGGAGGGGTAATGGACGCCGAGGTACACGCGCGACCACATCATCCCGCTGACGTAGACCGCCCCCACCGCGACCGCCGGCCAACGCCAGCGCGTAGACCACAGCACCGCCACGATCGTCGCGGCGATCGCGGTGGCCATCATCGTGTGCCCGCTGGGGAAGGATGCGTCGCGCTGGGGCAGGATCGAGACCCAGAGCGACGGCCGCGGGCGGGCGAAGACCAGCTTCATCACCCAGGTGAGGAGCGCGGTCCCGCCCAGGGACAGGACGACGAAGGCGCCGAGATGCGGCCGGAGGCGATGGAGGGCCAGGGCGAGAAGTACGCCCACGGGAGCCATCACGGTCGCGCCGCCGACCGCCGCGAAGAACCCCGCCACCCGGTCGGCCCCGGGGCTGTTCCCGGCGTGGATCCACTGCATCAGGGGCACCTCGAGCGGGATGGGCGCACCCTCGAAGACCCTCTCCGCGATCTCCCCGAAGGCCCACAGGCAGGCGAGCACGACGGCGAAGCTGGCGAGGAGCCCCCGCCACGGGAGTCTGATCATCCACCGCTGATAGTCACCGCCGGGGGCTTTTTCTCCGTCAAACGTCCGAAGACGGCGACTCCGGGCCCGGCGGACTTAGCAAAGGAGGCGGAGCTCCCCCATGACCACCCCGGACGACACCCACCGCCTCGCGGCCGATCCCGAACCGGGCGACCCCACCCGACTGGTGGCCCGGCTCCGATCCCTTCAGGAGAAGCAGCGAAAGCGTGTCCACCACGTGGAGACCGCCACGGCCGACCTCGAACGCCGCACCGTGCGGCTCCGGTCGGTGGAGCGTTCCATCGCGGACCTCGAGCGTCGTGTCGCTGGTCCCCTCCGGCAGGCCGCGGAGGACGGCTCGTCCACGGAACCCGCCCTCATCCCTGCCCTCCTCATCTTCAACCCCGGCGCCGGGCGTCGCGCCGAGGACAACACGCTCCGGTTGACCGCCATCGTTCGTGGGCTGCGCGCCCACGGGATCGAGGCGCGGATCGGGTTGAAGACCTCGGGAAAGGCGGCCCGGACCCTCGCCGAGCAGGCGGTGCGCGACGGCTGCGCGCTGGTGGTGGTCGCCGGGGGCGACGGCACGCTCCAGGACGTCGCGTCCCAGCTGATCGGTTCGTCCACCGTGCTCGGCATCATTCCCACCGGCACGATGAACAACGTGGCGCGCTCGTTGGGCATCCCCCTGGACATCGACGACGCCTGCGCGCTGATCGGCATGGGTACCACCCGCCACATCGACGTGGGGCGGGTCGTGGGGGATGGTCGCCCGTCGGTGGAGTACTTCCTCGATTGTGCCGGCGTCGGCCTCCTGGCCATCGCCGCGCTGGCCGGCCAGAGCCTCCAGAAAGGCCGCTGGGGGCTGCTCCCGCGGGTGCTGCGCAGCGTGCTCCGGGCCCGACGCCTGGGGGGACTCCGGGTGGAGATCGACGATCTCGTCCTCCGGCCGTCCACCGA
>JAYVAS010000543.1:0-8178 GCA_043750895.1 Pseudomonadota bacterium | reverse complement strand
GCGACGTTGTCGGGGGCGAAGACCTCGGTCCCGCCGGGCAGGCCCAGGGAAGCACCCGAGCAGACGATGACCGGTCGGGCGGGCGGAGCGGCGGGGCGGTGATCCATTTCGGCGGGCTCGGGGGTCGGGGCGGCGGGGACCGGGTCGGCCTGGGTGGGTGCGGCGAGGGCGGCGGCGGGGGGCCGTACCGGCTCCGGGGGGCGCGCCGCCTGGAACGCCTGCCAGCTGGCGCTGAGCAGGGTCTGGATGCTCGGGAGCATCGCCTCGGCGAACGACTGGGGGTCGAGACCGGAGAGGTCGTCCCGGGCGACGTTGGCCAAAAACGACGCCACGGCGCTGGTGGTGGCGTTGGCGTCGACCTCGGGGGCGGCGGGGCGACGACCGGGGACGGTCCCGGGGCGCGTGGACCCGATCCGTTTCCCCGCGTAGTCGATGAGCGACCGCAGCGTGCGGTAGTCCCCGAGCTTGAAGTCGGCTTCGGCGGGGAGGCGGAAGTTGTCGCGCACGGTGGCGACGATGTCCGCGAGCTTCACGGTGTCGATGCCCAGGTCGGCTTCGAGGTCGAAGTCGAGGTCGAGGGCTTCGGCGGGGTAGCCCGTCTTCGCAGCGACGATCTTGAGGATCTCGCGCTCGATGCTGGGGCTCCCGTGGGTGGTCTCGATGACCGCCGCTTCGGCGCGGTCGTTGGCGCGCGCTTGCAGCCGCTGGGTGGTGGAGCGGCGCTCGCCGAGCGGGGCGAAGAGGTCGGTGGCGACCTCAGGCTCGGGCTGCACCGGGAAGCCCAGGGCGTAGATCGACGCCAGGGCGTCGAGGAAGGAGAGGACCCCGCCCCGCTTGGGCTGATTGGTGTAGAGGGCGCGGTGGGGGCGCTGCTTGAGGATGCTCACCACGAAGCCGGTCAGCGCCCGCTTGGGCCCGCACTCCACGAAGATGCGCGCGCCGTCGGCGTACATGCGCTCGACCTGGGAGATCCACTCCACCGGGGCGGCGACCTGCTGCGCCAGGATGTCGATCGCCTTCTCCCGCGCGTCCGGGCCGGTCGGGTAGTACTTGCTGTTGACGTTGGTGGTGATGCGCCGACGGGGCTCGCGGATGTCGAGGCCCTGAAGGACTTTACGCAGGGGCTCGGAGGCGGGCGCGACGATGCGGGAGTGGAACGCGTGGCTCACCGGCAGCGGGTAGACGGTGATGCCGCGGCTCTTGAACGCCTCGATGGCGGCCTCGACCGCTTCGGTGTCCCCGGCGATGACGGTCTGGGTGGGGCAGTTCTTGTTGGCGGCCACGACGTAGCCGGGGATCTCGGCGAGGACCTCCTCGACCTTCTCCACCGAGGTGGCGATGCCCGCCATCTTGCCGAAGTCGTCGAGCTTGACCGAGGCCATCTCTCGACCGCGGGCGCTGACGGCGCGCAGCGCGTCCTCGAAGGTGATCATGCCGGCGGCGACGGCGGCGCCGTACTCGCCCAGGGAGTGGCCGGCGACCACGTCGGGGCGCACACCGTAGGCGGAGAAGAGCCGGAGGAGGGCGACGTCCACCGTGAGGGTGGCGGGCTGCGAGATCTCGGTGGCGCGGAGCGCGTCGAACTGCTCCTCGTCGGTCATCCCGGCGAGGCCTTTCAGGTAGTCCCGGAGCGGACGACCGAGCAGCGGCGTCATCACCGCGTCGGCCTGCTCGAACGTCTCGGCGACGATGGGGAAGCGGTCGCAGAGGTCGAGCCCCATCCCGATGTACTGCGAGCCCTGGCCGGTGAACAGGAACGCGAGCTGCCCGTCGCACGGCACGTCTTCGATGGCGATGCCCCGCTGACGCACGAGGTCGTAGCCTTTGCCCCTCTGGACGGCGGCGATGACCTTGTCGATCTGACCGTCGCGCTCGGCGTCGCTCTCGGCGGCGGCGGCGACGCGGAGCGGCGCGTCGGGTTCGTAGGGGGTGACGTGGCCCCGCTTCAACGCCCGGCAGCGGACCACGAGCTCTTCGGGGGTGTCGGCCGACAGGGCCCAGATCCCGGTGGGGACGGGGACGGCGTTCACCCGGCGCACGGGGGCCGGGGAGGTCAGGACGAACGCGGGCTCGGGCGACGACGGCGCTGGTAGGGGTTGGGGCAGGGGCGGGGGCGGGGCTTCGACCACCGCGGGCGCGGGGCTGCGGGTGGTGCGCGTGGCGAGCGCGCCGGGGCGGTGCTCCTCCACCACCACGTGGAAGTTGGTCCCACCGAAGCCGAAGGCGCTCACGCCGACCCGACGGGGCCCGTCGCTGTGCCAGGGCTCGGCCACGGTCTGCACCTGGAGGGGCACGCGGTCCAGCGGGAGATCCGGGCGCGGGGTGCGGTAGTTGATGCTGGGCGGCAGCATCTGGTGGTGCAGCGCGAGGCAGGCCTTGAGGACGGACGCCGCGCCGGCCGCGCTCTTGAGGTGGCCGATGTTGGACTTGATGGAGCCGATCCGGGCGGGGCCGCGGGCGCGCCGATTGCCCTCGCCGATGAGCGCGCTGAGGCTCTCGACCTCGACCTTGTCCCCCACCGAGGTGGAGGTGCCGTGGCACTCGAAGAGGTCCACCTCCGCGGGGTGCACGCCCGCGTTCTCGTAGGCGCGTGCGAGCGCGCGGCGCTGCCCCTCGGGGTTGGGTGCGGTGATGCCCTTGCCCTTGCCGTCCGAGCTGGCGCCGATGCCGCGGATCACGGCGTACACCCGATCGCCGTCGCGTTCGGCGTCGGCGAGGCGCTTGAGCACCAGGATGCCGGTGCCCTCGCCCATGACGAAGCCGTTGGCGTCGGCGTCGAAGGGGCGGGAACCGTCGGGGGAGAGGGCCCCGATCTTGCAGAACTTGATGTAGCTGGGGGGCGCCATCGAGCGGTCGGCGCCGCCGGTCAACGCCATGTCGAAGTCGCCGTCCTGCAGGCCCTTCATCGCCGTCTGGAGCGCGGCCATGGACCCGGCGCAGGCGGCGTCGGTGGTGAAGTTGGGACCGCCCAGGTTCAGCGCGTTGGTGATGCGACCGGCGACGACGTTGGAGAGCTCCCCGGGCATGGAGTCTTCGGTGATCGGCGCCAGGTTGCGGGTGAGCTCGGCTTCGTAGGCGGCCAGGATCACGCCGCGGACGTCGGCCGGGAGGGCCGCGAAGGCGGGGACCTCCGCCAGGGCCTTGCGGAGGGCGGGGAGGTGGACCCGGAGCGTGTACTCGTCGCCGATCTCGCCGCCCATGGACTGGCCGAGGATGACGGCCACGCGCTCGCGGTCGAAGGGGCGTGCGTCCCCGTAGCCGGCGTTGTCGAGGGCGTCGGCGGCGGCCTCGAGGGCCATCTGCTGCATCGGGTCGATGAGGCGGGCGCTCGACGGCGGGATGCGGAACCGGCGGGGGTTGAAGCTGAAGTCGGTGATGAACCCGCCGATCTTCGTGTAGGTCTTGTCGGGCGCGGCGTGGTCGGCGTCGAAGTAGAGCGCGGGGTCCCAGCGGGTGTGGGGGACCTCGGTGATGCCGCTGTAGCCGGCCACGAGCTGGCGCCAGAGGGCGTCGGTGGAGAGGGCGCCGGGGAGGCGGCAGCCCATCCCGATGATGGCGACGGGGACGTCGGGGGCGTAGAGGGCGTGCGGGTCGTCGCCGGCCTCGGCGGGCGTGACGGCCGGGGCGCGCGTGGGCGACGGGGCCACGCTGGTGGCGGCCGAGGGCTGGTACGCGCGCAGCAGCGCTTCGAGGGAGCCGAAGCGGCGGGCCAGCGCGCCGGCGTGCAGCAGTCCCGCGCCCCCGGGCCACGCTGCCTCGAAGGCGTCCCCGGTGCGGAAATAGCCGGCGGAGGCCTGCTCGACCGACATCCCGCCCGCCACCCGACGGTACGCGGGCGCGGCGAGCGAGGCGACGAAGTTCTGGTTCTGGACCCGCCGGATGTCGGCGGCGGTGAGGCGGTCGAGGCGCGCCGCGAGCGCGTCGGGCGGGGTGATCAGGCCGAACACCACGTCGGACAGCACCCGCGACGCGTGGGCGGGGGCCGCCTCGTCGGGGGCGTGCGGCCAGTCGAGGAGCACAGGGATGGCCGGGTCCAGCGCGGCGGCGAGCTCCCGCACGTCCCGATCGCCGCTCCATCCGGCGCTGCCGAGACCGCGGAGCACGAGCCCGGCCCAGCCCGGCGGAAGCGCCTGCGCGGCGAGACACTCGAGCCAGCACTCCCGCCCGGCCGGGGGAGTGCCGGTCCGGGCGATGACCGGACCGCCGCCGGGTGCGTCCTTCACGTCCACGACCCGCACCCACGCGCCCTCCGGCACGTCGACCACCGCCGCGCTCAGGTCCACCACCGGCGTTGCTCCGGCGCTCCGTACGCGCGCGGCCAGCGCCGCCCGTTCGGCAGGTAGAACGCAGAATATCCGGGATGCGGACATCGGACAGGGCTCCAGCGGTCTCTGCACTATCCCGGCCGGCCGACGTTTTCCATCGGGGCCGCGGTGCCCTGTGTTAGGGCGCGGCCCTCCTGGAGTCCCATGCGACCGTACCGCTCCCTGGCGCTGCTCGTGGTGCTGTTCATGCTGTCGCTCTCCGCGTCCCGGGCCTGGGCCGGCGCCGAGGGGAACCGCCTCCCCACCCGCGTGGAGCTTCGTTACGAGGACGTGGTCACCACCCTGGACGGCACCCGGTGGCGGGGCAAGATCGTCAAGCGGGGGGACGTGTTCGTGATTCGGCTCGACGGGCAGAGCGAGATCAGCATCCCCAAGGAGCAGGTGGTATCGGTCACGCGGGAGCTCCACCCCGGGATGCTTCACAATGGGCAATGGGGCGTCCGCGCCGGATTGGGCGGCGAGCTGGGGTACGTCTTCGCATCCTCGTCCGGTGTCGGGCTGCACTACGGCGCGCTCCTGCAGCTCGGGCTCACCCGGAACCTGGGTGGCTCGTTCGAACCCGAGTTGATCGTCGCGGTGTCCCCGCTCACCAACGAGGATGCCGTCTATTCGTGGCAACTCATCTTCGGCACCCGGTATTATTTGTCATCGAACCGCCGGGCCAAGCCGTACACCGACACTCAGCTCATCTTCTACGGGGCCCGCAAGGACCTCGGGCTTCGGACCGGGCCCGGCATCATCCTGGACCTCTCGCCCAACGTCGGCGTCGGGGTGCAGCAGGGCGTCAGCCTGATCACCCAGCGGGTGGACGACGGCGTGGCGGCGGCGATCGGCTACCACCTGCTGTTCAATGCGCAGGGGAGGTTTTAGCAAATCTGGCCCTACTCGGCGCCCACGGCCAGCGTCGTGGAGAACACCTTGTCGCCCGCCAGCGTGTTCACGTCAACCTGAAGCGACGCGTCGCCGCTGAGCAGCTCCGACACCTCGGTCTCGGACACTCCCCAAGAGACTGCCACCGACGACACGCACCCGTCGAGGCCAGGCGCTGGGACCAGGCGGGCCGTCTCGGACATTAGTTCCCCGCGTGGCGTGGTGACGACGATGGACAGCTCCAGTGATTCCGGCGGCAACTCGGCACCGAAGACGCCGAGGCTCACCCAGTAGCCCCCTTGGGGACCTCCGGTGCGTGTGGGGACGAAGCCGTCCTGTAGCGGGGCGGTCGACGCGTTGACTGCTTCCACCGGAACGAGCAAGGCATCAAAGACGCCGGTGTCTATCGGGCCACAGTCGGTTGCGTCGGTCTTCGCCGCCACCGCGGAGGTCAAGGGCGTGTCGGCGCACCCCTGCACGGATACCGTGAGAACGATGAGGGAAAGTAGGTTGTGCCGGGCTTGCATGCGCTGGCTCCTGTTGTGTGTTTAGGTGAGTGTGTCAGTGGTAGTGGTCAGATACTATGCGGTCCGCTCGCCCCGTCGCCGCCACCGGGGGCTCAATAGTAGTAGTCGTAGCGGCCGTCCCCGCGCGGACTCGTGTCAATGCTCCGCCACATCGTCACGAGGCCACCAGGGCCGCCGGGGCGGACCACCGTGAACCTGTTGTCGGACCTGCCGTTGTAGGCGGTGACTCCCCAGCCCGCGCTGCTACCGACGACGATGACCTTGCCGCTCCTCCCGTATCGGTCGGGTTCGTCGAGGTAGGTGTACCCGTAGCCCAGGGTGGAGGATTGAAGCATCCAGTCGGGGTTGGCCACGTAACCGGCGATGGTGATGTCATTGTAGTTCACGGTGTCACAGTGATCGCCGCTCAGCTCGACCGCCGCGACCGTCACGCCGAACGCCCACTCGCAGTCGGGACAGCCGTCGGGCGGGTCCGAGCCGGCGAGCTCGGCCGACAAGCTGCAGAGGAGGTCGCCGTCCTCGTTCCGATAGCTCAGCGCCGTCGCTCCTGCCACGAAGAACGGCCCCAGGTTGACGATGCGGTTCTCGAAGCTGCGCCGCGCCACCCGCCCCAGACACCCCTCGTCGACGCGGTCGTCACAGTCCTGGTCGATGCCGTCGCAGAGCTCGTCCAAGGCGGGCCGGACGTCGGGGTCGTTGTCGTCGCAGTCGCCCTGCGCCGTTCCTAGCCCGTCTCCGTCCGCGTCGGCGTACCCCTTCGGGCTCCCAAGCCACTCGACATCTAGGGCGTCCGCGCCCTGGGGTGTGCAGGAGAGCATCAGGGCGACGAGCATCAGAGCCTCAGGTCCCACGAGAGTTCGATCGACGTGGCGAGGGTGGCGGTATCGGTCCAGATCCACGCCTGCCACCAGTAGTTTTCGCCGTACGCGAGGGTGGGGAAGCTGGGGCTTCCGGTGGCCCGGGCCACCGCGTCGGAGGGGTCCCAGGCGGGGTCTGCGGTGGAGGGCAGGGCGAGGCCGGTGCCGCCGCCCACCTGGACCAGTTGAGACGGCGGTGTCGTGTTTCCGAAGTCCTGTCGGGCTTCGGCGATCACGCCAATCTGATCGCCGTTCGCCGCCATAGCGGCGAAGTAGTGGACGTTGGCGACGCTCCCGGTACTCAGTGCTTCCGTGGTCTGGGTCTGGGCCGAGGCGGCCGGCCAGGTCCGCCCCTGGTCGGTGCTCCGGGTGTTCCAGATGTAACAGCCCCCGTCGCGATCCTTCTGTTGCCACGCCACCACCACGTCTCCCGTCGCCAGCACCACCACGCTCGGGTCCCAGGCCTGGCGGGTGGTCGTGTCGGACTCGTTGACCTTCCCCGCGACCAGGGTCGGCCCGTTGGCGGCGGAGATGTCCACCCCGGCGGCCGACTCGGTGGCCACCCAGGCGTAGGTACCCAGCGGGTCCCCCGTCGTGGTGGTGTCCTTGGTCTCGAAGGCCACCGCCACAAGCCCGGCGCCCGCGCTCACCGAGGCGAGGATGCACTCCTGGGTGGTCGAGGGGGGGCCGATCTCGACCGGGACGTCGTTCTGCGGGTCCCACAGCAACACCGAGTTGGCGGTCGCGCCTCCGATAGTCCCGTGGTACGCCACGATTGGGCGCTGATCCGACGCCGTCACGGCGACGGAGGGCCGGGCGTCACCCTCCGAGCCGGAGCTCGCATACGGCTGAGTTGTGGTCCAGGCCTTGACCGGGCGGGTCACCTCGAAGAGCACGATCCGGAAGATGTCACGGAGAGCGTCGTGGACCAACGCCCTTGCTGCCACCCAGTAGCCGGTGCCCGAGGCCACAATGACCGGCATCTGGAACTCTGCCGGTGCGGAGATCGGCACGCCGTCGGGAGAGGCGTAGTCCACCACTGTCCCGGACGCGATCCCCACCGTGGACTCCCCGTATTCGTCCTGAACCCAGATGTAGAGATCCCCCGCGTTGCTGTACGTGAGCGCGACGGAGTTCTGCGCGTTCGCCACCCACGCGCCATTGTTGAAGGCCACGTCGTACCCGGCGTTCACGGGCGTCGCCGTGGTGGTCACCGAGACGGCCCTCGGGGGTAGGTCGTGGTGTAGCCCCAGCCCGCTCAGCGGCGGAGTGATCCAGGGCTCCTGGTCCAGGCTCAAGTGGGGAGGGAGGAAGCCAAAGGTGGGACGTATCACCGAGTCGTAGCGGCGGTGCCACGCGGCCGGGACCAAGCTTGGGTAGGGGAGCGGCTTGGGGAAGGTGTGGGGCCCGAACCCGCCGGCCACGGCGAGCGCTGGCGTTCCTCCGGCCCCGAGCCGGCTGATGATGTGTGGCATGCGGTACGTCCTCCAGGCCGACGGCCCTACTGGGTCCAGATCTCGATTTCGCCGCCCGCGCGGCCGTAGTCGAGGGTGGAGCCGGAGGAGAGGTTCACCAGCCACACCGGTCGGGCGAGCCGGT
>JAYVAS010000542.1:0-4813 GCA_043750895.1 Pseudomonadota bacterium | reverse complement strand
TCGGCGACGATCACGTAGGGGCCGCGCTCGGTGAGCGAGAAGCGGAGGTCGACGCCGTCCGTGCACCCCATGTCCGTACAGGCCTGCGGAGACGCAGAGTCGGACTTGGCGGTGAGGCAGCCCATAAAGGCGACGAGGACCAGCATGACGGCGCTTCAGGGTACCCGGAACCGCGGCGGGTCGCAATCGGGCTGCATGCCCGCGGCGCGACCGCCGGCTAAGGGGGCTGCGCACGTGGCGGCCCTCCCGGCGGCCGCTCGAACTCCGGAGTCCCCGATGGGCCGCATCTTCGAAACCCGCAAGCACGTCATGTTCGCCCGTTGGGACAAGATGTCCAAGGCCTTCACCCGGATCGGGAAGGAGATCGCCATGTCGGTCAAGTCGGGGGGTCCCAACGCGGACACCAACCCCGGCCTGCGCCGCGCGATCCAGAACGCCCGCGCCGTGAACATGCCCAAGGAGAAGGTCGAGAACGCCATCAAGAAGGCGTCGGGTCAGGGGGCGGAGGACTACCAGGTGATCCTGTACGAAGGCTACGGTCCCCACGGCGTCGCCGTGGTGGTCGAGACGGCGACCGACAACCCCACCCGCACCGTCGCCAACATCCGGTCCCGATTCAAGAAGAACGACGGGGTCATGGGTGGGGCGGGCAGCGTCACCTTCATGTTCAAGCGGATGGGCGCGTTCCGGCTCAACCCCGAGGGCATCGACCGCGACGATCTCGAGCTCGAGCTCATCGACCACGGTCTGGAGGAGATGGGGGACTCGACCGGAGAGAAGGGCGAGCCGCAGCTCCTCGTGCGGTGCGACTTCGCCAACTTCGGCCGGCTCCAGAAGGCGATCGAAGAGAAGGGCATCACGCCGATCTCGGCCGAGGCGGAGTACGTCCCCGCCACCACGGTCGAGCTGGGCGAGGCCGAGGCCGACGAGGTGCTCAAGCTCGTCGATTCCCTCGAGCAGGACGACGACGTGCAGCAGGTGTTCCACAACCTCGCGTAGGCGGGGCGGCCGCGCGCCGCGCCGGAGGCCCATGGCCGTCCATCACGTGTGGATTCGGAATCTGCCGCCCTGGGCGGAGCCGATGCGGTTGCTCGGGCCGGGCGCCTGGGCCGTGGACGGGCGGAGCGCGCACGCGGAGCTGCCCACGCACGCCGCTGCCGATCTCGATGCGCGGCTCCGGGGGGTCGGGTTGGGTGGGGTCCTGCTCGAGGTGGAGGTCGTGCCCCCGTTGCCCCGCGCGGCGGTGCGGGCGGCGCGGACCACCGATGCCCGGCGGCGACGAGACGCGAGCCCGGGGTTCACCCGGCCCGGCTGCCGGTTGGACGCGGAGGGGCGGGTCTCGCTCACGCCCGAGTCCCTCGCCCTGGCGATGGGGGAGCGGGCGCGGGGGCGGTCCGTCGTGGACCTGGGGTGCGGAGCGGGCGGGAACAGCATCGGCTTCGCGCGGGCGGGTTGCCGGGTGGTCGCCGTGGAACGGGACGGGGCGCGGCTGGCCGACGCCCAGCACAACGCGCGGATCTACGGGGTCTCCGATCGCATCCAGTTCCGGCGGGGAGACGCGGCGGCGCTGGTGGGCGAGCTCAGCGGCGACCTCCTCTTCGTCGACCCTCCGTGGGGCGTGGACTGGTCCCGGGCGCGAACGTCGCTCGTGGATCTCCCGTTGCTTGGGGCGGCCCTGGGCGCGAGGGGCTTCGCCGAGCTCTGGGCCAAGGTTCCCCCCAGCTTCGATATCCGGGAGGTCCCCGGCGCGCTCCCCGAGGCGGTGTACGGGGTCGGGGGCGGCGATGATCGGCGGGTGAAGTTCGTGCTGCTTCGGCGGGCGTTCTGACGGGGCGAATGGATCCGCCAAAGGGGTCTGACCCCAACCCGGATCCATTTTGCGCCGCGCTCGCGCGCGGACTCGACTCCATGCCTGGTGATTTCAAATAGTTGCGTCCGCCTCCGTCACGTCACGCGCCCGCGCCCGGAAATGGATCCGCCAAAGGGGTCTGACCCCCACCCGGATCCATTTCGTGGGAGGCGGGCGTCGCCCCCGGATATGGAACGCGCGAGCCCAGGACTGGCGTGCGCATCGTGTCCATCTGCCCCTCGAACACCGAGATCGCCTGTGCGGTCGGGCTCGGCGACGCGCTGGTGGGCCTCGACCGCTCCAGCGACTGGCCCCCCGAGGTCCAGTCCCTGCCGCGGGTCGGCCCCGACCTCGACGTCGACGTTGCCGCCATCGTCGCCCTGAAGCCCGACCTCGTGTTGTCCTCCCTGTCGGTGCCGGGCATGGAGAAGAACCTGGAGCGGCTCGACGCGGCCGGCGTGCCCCACCTCGTGCTGGACGCCCAGTCCATCGCCGGCGTGTTCGGCTCGATCCGCCTGGTGGGCCGGCTGTTCGGTCGCGGCGCCCACGCCGAGTCCGTCGTGGCCGGCATGCAGGCGCGGCTCGACGCCGTGGCGGTCCAGAGCGCCCGGTTGCCCCGGCGCGCGCGCGTGTTCCTCGAGTGGTGGCCCAAGCCGGTGATCACCCCTGGGCGCCGCTGCTGGACGACCGAGATGATCCAGATCGCCGGGGGAGACAACGTCTTCGGAGACCTCGACGTGCGCAGCACTCCGGTCGAGACGCCGGCCGTGGTCCCGTTGGCGCCGGACCTGCTCCTCACCTGTTGGTGCGGCGTCCCCCACGACCGGCAGAAGCCGGAGAAGATGGGCGAACGACCTGGTTGGGAGACCATTCCGGGCGTTCGCGACGGGCGGGTGTACGCCGCCGAGGAGCGGCTCTTCGGCCGACCCGGGCCGCGGCTGGTCGAAGGCGTCGAGTGGCTCCACGCGCAGATCGCGGCGTGGGCGTGACCGACATGCTGGTCCTACGGTGGGGGCGCGCCGAGTACGAGCGGGCGCCGCTCACGGGCCTGCCTGACGGGGTGCGGGTCCTGGACCATGACGGAGACGATGCCCCGCTCGAGGAGGCGGACGTGCTGGTCGTGCCCAGCGTGCGGCGGGTGACGGCGGCGGCGGTCGCGCGGCTGCGGCGTTGTAAGCTGGTGCTGACGACCACCTCTGGCTTCGATCACGTCGACGTGGTCGCGGTGCGGGGGGCAGGAATCCAGTGCGAACGGCTACCCATGGCGCGGCGGGACGCGGTGGTGGAGACGGCGCTGGGGATGATGTTGAGCCTCAACCGGCGCTTCGGGCCCATCCAGGCGGGGGCGGCGTCCGGGCGGTGGGAGCGCGACCGACTGCCGGTGTACGGGGCGCGGTTGTTGGCCGTCGTCGGGGTGGTCGGGGTGGGGGTCATCGGGTCGCGGATGGTGGAGGTGCTCTCCGCGTTGGGGGCGACCGTGCTGCGCTGTGATCCGGTGCTCGCCGACGGCGTCACCCTCGACGAAGTGGTGGCGCGGGCCGACGTGATCACCCTCCATTGCGAGTTGACCGACAGCTCCCGGGGCATGTTCAACGCGGCGACCATCGCGCGGATGCGGCCGGGTGCGATCCTCGTGAACACCGCGCGCGGGAAGATCGTGGACGCCGCGGCCGCGGTAGCGGCGGTGCGGGCGGGGCACCTCAGTGGGTTCGGGTGCGACGTGTACCCCACCGAGCCCGCCGATCTCTCCTCCTACCTCGACCCCCGCGTGATCGTGCTCCCCCACGCGGCCGGTTGGCATCCCGACCTGGACGCGCGGATCGCGGACGGAATCCGCAGCGCCGTGAAATGGATCCGAGAGGGGTCAGACCCCCAATCGGATCCCTTCCAGACGGACAAACGCCGGTAGTTTCGATCGGGCCGAAGCCAACAGGACGCGGCCGTTCGGCCGCCGTACCGGATTATCGGCGTTTGCCTGTTCTGCGCCGCGGACCTCGACGTCCATCCGGCGGCGCTCAGACTCCCCTTCCCGACCCGCTCCAGCGCCCGCCGCCCCCTAATTGTCGGATTCTCGGCGTTACTCCTACTCCGCAGCCTCTCCCCAAATGGATCCGGGTTGGGGTCAGACCCCTCTGGGATCCATTCAGTCCGTGCACCGCGCCTCGAGGTACGCCGTGACCTCGATCGCGTCGCACGCGGCGACGTCGACGGTCTCGGTGTTGCTGGAACAGTCGCCAGCGATGCTCGTGGCGTAGACCCGGTACTGCCCGGCGTCCACCTCGGCGGTCCAACAGCCGTCGGCCTCGGTGCGCCCCTCGATGGGGTCGTCGTTGGGCACCGGCGCGATGTAGACGTAGGCGTTCACCTCCGGGCTCGTCGAGTTGGCGTCGAACCAGACGCAGGTGCGGATGGTCCCCACGCCCCCGCAGGGCTCCGTGGTGATCGGCGCGGAGTCGTCGGGCTTTCCGGTGCAGGCGAGGAGGAGCAGCAGCATCGCCCGAACTCTACTCTGCCGTTCGATCGTCCGCGCCCCTTGCCAGGCCCCTTCGCGATGCCTACCCTTGCCGCGGCGCGGGATTCGGGATGGCGAAGGTTCGTTCACGGCAGGTCTGCCAGCAGTGTGGCCACATTCAGGCGACGTGGATGGGGCGGTGCTCCGAGTGCGGGGCGTGGAACAGCTTCGTCGAGGAGGTCTCGCACCGTCCCGCCACGACCTCTCCCGGTCGGCCCGCCGTCAGCAAGGCCATCCCCATCTCCAAGGTCAACCTCGGGGACGGCGGCGAGGTACGGATGCGCCTCGGCATCGGGGAGCTCGACCGCGTGCTCGGCGGCGGCCTCGTCACCGGCTCGCTCGTCCTCCTCGGCGGAGACCCCGGCGTCGGCAAGTCCACCCTGCTGCTGCTCGCGATGTGCGCCTTCGCCGGTCGCGGGTTGCGGGTGCTCTACGTCAGCGGCGAGGAGTCG
>JAYVAS010000541.1:0-5925 GCA_043750895.1 Pseudomonadota bacterium | reverse complement strand
TGGGCGGCTGGGAGAAGGCGGCATCCGCGGCGACGGGCGGCGGCGGGCTGCTCGGGATGGCCGCCGGGATGTTGGGTGGGAGCGCGGGCGAAGCCGCCGGGCTCGTGGCGATCCTCGCCAAGGTTGGGCTCGACGCCGACAAGGCGCAGATGGTCGCCCCGCTCGTGCTGGACTTCCTCAAGTCCCGTCTCCCCCCCGAGATGGTCTCCAAGGTCCTCGCCGTCGCGCCGATGCTGACCGGCGGGGGCGGCGGCGCCGCGGGCGCGCTCGGGGCGCTGGGCGGCCTGTTCAAGTAGCCACTCGGTCTCCAGTCTCCAGTCTCCGGCCTCAGCTGTCGTCGTCCCCGTCGCAATTCGAGTCCACCCCGTCGCCCGCGGTCTCCTCGGCGCCCGGGTGGATGGTGTCGTCGGTTTCGTCACAGTCCTCCGGCTGGACGTACCCGTCGCCGTCGGTGTCGGTGACAGTGACCCCGTAGAGCGCCTGGACGGTGGAGTCCTTGCCGGAGTCATCTCCGTCGTCGCACCCGGCGACCATCAGTCCCAGCACCACCGCGGCGGTGGTGGCGGCGCGGCGGATGCGCTGCGCGTCAGCCCCGCAGTGGGGACAAGGACCAGGGCGGCGGAGGGTGCCACAACGGGCGCAGGCGGTGAGCATCAGAGGTTGTCCTCGCCGTCACAGTTGGAGTCGATGCCGTCGTCGAGCTGTTCGATGTTGTTGGGATAACGATCGGGGTCGGCGTCGTCGCAGTCCCCGTCGGCCTCGGCGTAGCCGTCCCCGTCGTCGTCGACGGTGTCCAGGGCGGTGTCGTCCGGGGTGGTGCTGATCCCGTACTTCGCCTGAGGCTCGACGATGTCGCAGGCACCGGTGAACGCCAGCCCCATGAGGAGCGCGGCAGTGGACGGGGTGACCGACGGGAGCACCGCCGCACCGCAGGACGGACAGGTCCCGATCCGGGCCGGACTTCCGCAAGAAGGACAGGGGCGTAAGGAGGCCATGTCCACATGTTAGCACCGGCCGGGAGCGCGACGAAAATGTCGCAGGTGGCAACCCGGCTACACTGGACCCATGCCCGCTCGTTTCGAACGCCGCCGCCTCGACCCCACCGAGGGCCCCAAGCCCATCTACGTGGTGTGGGAGCTGACGCTCCGGTGCGACCAGCCCTGCGCGCACTGCGGCTCCCGCGCCGGGCACAGCCGCCCCAAGGAGCTGGACACCGGCGAGTGTCTGCGCGTCGCCGACCAGATCGCCGCGCTCGGGGCCCGCGAGGTGACGCTGATCGGCGGCGAGGCCTACCTGCGGGCGGACCTCTACGAGATCATCGGCCGGCTGGTGGGCGCCGGCGTGGTGGTCACGATGCAGACCGGCGGCCGCGCGATGACCGCGACGCGGGCGCGAAACCTCAAGGAGGCCGGGCTCTACGCGATCGGCGTGTCGATCGACGGTCCGGAGGACACCCACGATGTGCTCCGCGGCAACGCCGGCAGCTGGCAGGCGGCGATCCGGGCCCTCGACCACGCCCGGGACGTGGGGATGACGACCACGTCGAACTGCCAGGTCAACGCGCTCACCTGGAACCGCCTGCCCGAGACGGCCGCCTTCCTGCGCGATCACGGCGTCCGGTCCTGGCGCGCCCAGCTCACCGTCCCGATGGGCAACGCCGCCGATCACCCCGAGTGGATCCTCGAGCCTGCGCGGGTCGTCGACGTCATCGACGCCCTGGCGGCGATCCAGGTGGACGCGGTGCAGCACCCGCGCCCCCACGAACTGCCGCACCCCCAGCGCACCTTCGACGTCCAGATCGGCAACAACCTCGGCTACTTCGGGCCCCACGAGGAGCTGCTGCGCTCCCACCCGGGCGGCCGTTCGGCACATTGGGGCGCCTGCTCGGCGGGCATCGGCGTGATGTCCATCGAGTCGGACGGCACCATCAAGGCCTGCCCTTCCCTCCCCACCGCGCCCTACGCCGCGGGCAACGTGCTGGAGCTCACGCTCGCCGACGTGTGGCGGGACGCCCCGGCGATGCGTTTTGCCCGGGACCGCGACGGCAGCGACCTGTGGGGCTTCTGTAAGTCCTGCTACTACGCCGACATCTGCCAGGCCGGCTGCAACTTCACGACCCACTCCACGTTCGGACGGAGGGGCAACAACCCCTGGTGCTACCACCGGGTCACCACCCTGGCGCGCGCCGGCAAACGCGAACGCCTGCAGCAGGTGGAGAAGGCGGCCGGCGTCCCGTACGACTTCGGCCGCTTCGAGATCATCGAGGAGGACCTGGTTAAGGGGCACGCGTGAACGAATCCGAGGCCCTCACCCTCCGCGCGGCCCTGCACCGGCTGCGCGACGCGCTCCTCGCCGAGGGTGCGGTCGAGGTCAAGGTGGAGAGCAGCGACCCGGTCGCGAGCGCCGCCGACGAGGATGAAGCCCCGTTTCGGGAGATGGATCAGGCCATCGCCTCGGCGCGCAACCGCGAACGGGGGCAGCGGATGGACCAGATCGAGGACGCGCTGCGGCGGCTCCAGGAGGACCCCGAGAGCTACGGCCTCTGTGACAGCTGCGACCAGCCCATCGCCCCGCGCCGTCTCGCGTTGATGCCGTTCGCGAAGCTGTGCGTGGACTGCCAGGGCAGCCGCGAGACCAAGGGGCACTTCGTACGAAAAAAGGTCATGGACTACCAATAGGGGGCCTCATGCCGGTGATCTACGACGAACTCGTTTCCTGGTACCACCTGCTCGACCCCTTGGAGGACCACGAAGAGGAGGCGGAGGCCATGGCCGCGGCGCTGCGGGCCGCGGGCGTTGCCGAGGGCGCCGAGCTGCTCGAGCTCGGCTGCGGCGCCGGAAACAACGCGCACTTCCTGGCCGACCATTTCCGCTGCACGCTCACCGACCTGTCTCCGGCCATGCTCGCGCTCAGCCGCGCCCGGAACCCGGGGTGCACCCAAGCGCTGGGGGACATGCGCTCCCTACGCCTCGCCAGCCACTTCGACGCCGTGGTGGTGCACGACGCGCTCTGCTACCTGCTCACCGAAGACGACCTGGCCGCGATGGTCACCACCGCGTTCGTGCACCTCCGGCCGGGCGGGGTCGCCCTGTTCGCCCCGGATTGTGTGCGGGAGACCTTTCGCGAGTGGGCCGAAACGAGCGACGAGGAGGATGGGGAGCGCACCCTGCGCACCCTGGCATGGGCCTGGGACCCGGACCCCGCCGACACCCGCTACGTCGTGGACTACGCCTACATGATGCGCGAACAGGGACGCGTGCGCGTGGTGCACGACCGGCACGACGAGGGCCTCTTCACCGTCGAGACCTGGAATCGGGTCCTGCGCGCCGCCGGTTTCGAGGTCCGGCAGACGCCGCGCGAGGGCGAGGGCTTGGAGGGCACTGGATACTGCGACTTCGGGTTCCTCGGGATCAAGCCGGGATGAAGGCAAGCGCGGTCGCGCCCCGGTGAACGGATTGCCTGGACCCGGGCGGTGTGCCGGGTCAGCTTCCTCCACAGGCGATCACCAGCGGATTGGCGGTCGACACCACTGCCCGGCCGGCGGCGTCGACCCACCGCGCTTCCAATTCGGGCAACACCTGGGTCCCAGAGCAGGGCGGCACGTCCAGGGAGTAGCCGAATGAGACGTCCTCGGCCGCGCCGGCAAAGCTGCGTTGCGGTACCTGGGCCTCCCAGACGATCACCTGTCCCCCGTCGTCTCGGGCCTCGATGCGGGTCGCCGGAGGGTCCACATCGTGTACGCCCCACCCCGCGGGCACCGCCTCGCGGAGCTCGACCTCACCGGAGCGATCGCCGAGGTTCAGCGCGCGGACCACCACCGGGACCACGCCGCCCTCGGCGCCGACGGAGGCCCAGTTGGTGTGTCGCCCGGCCACGATCACCGGGTTCTGGTCCTGGTAGGTCCAAATCGCCTCCTGCTCCTCGGCTCCTCCCCCGATCATCCACTCCCGCAACGGCGCCGGGACCCGGCCGCCCGTGAACGAATAGGGGACCTCCGGTTTGGACCACTGCGGACGCTCTACGCAGAAAAACCCCTCCCGAGGACCGTAGTTGGCGTAGGTGACGCTGCCCCAGGGATTGATCCGGGTGGTACCCAACGGATAGGGGAGCGCGGCGTAGTCCTGGTCGCCCGCGGCATAGTCCTGGCTCTCCGGGCTGAGGTACACATACCAGTCGTCCACACACACCGCGGTGGTCGCGTCGTCGTTGATCAACGCCAGTTGGAAGTCTGCGTCGGTCGTGGCGCGCACCAGCCCGCGATCGATCGCCTCTCCGAGCCCGACGCAGGGCTCCGCCACCGTCGCGTCGATGGGAACGACGGTCGGCGAGGAGGGGGTGTTGGACGCGATGGACAGGGCCCCCGTACCGCCTCCGTCCGCCGGGTCCCACGTCACCGAGATCGTGGTGGACGCCCCCGGCGGGAGGGTCAGCGGCAGGGCCTCCCCTTCGCCCGTGAACGGGCCGGAGAGCGCCCAGATGTCGATGAGGGCCTCCTGGGTGCCCACACTGCTCACCACGACGTCTTCGGTCTGCTCGGCCGCGGCTGACAGGAACCCGAGGCTCGGCGGCGAGACGGTGATGGCGGGGAGGTCGGCGGCGCCGCTGAGGGGCACCACGACCGTCGGCTGGACCGCGTCGCTCCGCACCGTGAGCTGTCCACGGTCCGCCAGGTCGGTCGGGAGCCAGCTGACCAGGAGTTCGATCACCTCCCCCGGGCTGAGCACCACCTCGGCGGGCGAGACGAGCTGGAAGGGCGCGCCGGTGAGCTCGAAACCACTCACCTCGACCGCGGCCTCCCCCAACGAAGCGACGGTGATCACCGCCTCCGACCCCTCACCCGGGGCTCCAAGCCCGAAGTCCACCGCAAGCGGCTCGACCCGGAGCTCCCGGAGGCCCGCCTCGGCCTCCTTGGCGGTGAGATGACTCTCCGAGCAGGCGGTCAACCACACGATCCAGAGGGACATGGCACGTTCCAGGGTTGCCTGGAGAGTGTCTGCAGGGGGGCCGATCCTTCAACGGGGGGACGAGGGCAGGCCTTGGGCCGCGCCGTGCGCGATGTGACCGACGCGCTACGCCGGGATCGGCGCGGATCCGCGGCCACGGCTCCCGGGATAGGCGCCCGCCTCAGTCGAAGGAACGATGATCGACGCCACCCGCGAGCCCGAGCGCCGAGACCAAACTGAACGACACCCCCTGGTCTGGCTCTTCCGGGTGGACGGCAGCGTGAGCCTGATGTTCGGGCTGGTCACGGCCCTGTTTCAGCACGCCGTGTTCTCCACCGCCGTAGATTTGGGTAGCGCTGGGGCGACCGGGGCCGGCGACAGCCTGATGGAGGCGATGCTCTATGCGCTGTCCACCTACTACGCGGTCGTCGGCGGGTTGTTGTGGGCGCTCTCCCGCGTTCCCGATCCCTTCGCCACCCGACTCGCAGCACTGGCCGGCCTCCTCCACGTCACCATGGCGGTGAGCAAGCTCCTCACCGCCCATCGACCCTGGCAGACCGGCAACCCCTGGTGGGACGTCGGCATCCATGTCACCTTCGCGGTGGCGTACCTCGCTTGCCTCATCCTGCACGGGATCGGGATCCGGTTTGGAAGGACATCATGACCGGCTCCGGATAGCGGCTCCGCAGTCTCCGCGTCCGGTCACGGCGTCGGCTGCCCCCCGGTCTCGGAAAACACCAGCTCGGTCGGGGGCACACCGGTCTCCTGCGGCGCCGGGTCGGAGGCGGGACAACCGGAGAGGAGGAGGATGACGACGATGATCATGGTTTCACTCCGCGGTGGGCCAGTAGGTGCGATCGAACCAGGGGACGTCCCAGCCGGAGTAGAGGTAGGAGTTGCCCTCCTCGGCCTCGTTCTCGGGGATGAAGAAGACGAAGTCGTCGCCCGAGCCGAGGACGTCGACGTTGCCGATGCAGCCGCC
>JAYVAS010000540.1:0-2789 GCA_043750895.1 Pseudomonadota bacterium | reverse complement strand
GAAGCCGTCGCCGTCGGCGTCGACGAGGTCGGTGCCGTCGCAGTCCTGGTCGATGCCGTCGTAGGGGATCTCGGCCGCGCCGGGATTCACGCCGGAGTTGGCGTCGTCGCAGTCGTCTCCGCCGAGCGCGGCGTCATCGTAGCCGTCGCCGTCCGCGTCGTTCTTGCTGTCGCCGACGTCACAGTCCTGGTCGATGCCGTCGTCGGCCGGGTCGGGGGCGCCGGGGTAGGTCTCGGCGTCGCCGTCGTTGCAGTCGTCGCCGCCGTAGCTCTCCGAATCGAACCCGTCTTCGTCGGCGTCGTAGTCCGACAGATCGTCGCAGTTCTCGTCGACCCCGTCGTAGTAGGCCTCGGTAGCGCCGGGGTTGATGGCCGCATCGGTGTCGTCGCAGTCGTCGCCGCCCATCGCCTCGGCGTCGTAGCCGTCACCGTCCTGGTCGGCGTCGTTGCCGTCGCAGTCCTCGTCGACGCCGTTGTACCAGACCTCCTCCTCGCCGGGGTTCACGCCGGCGTCGGTGTCGTCGCAGTCGGTGCCGCCCACGACCTCGGCGTCGTACCCGTCCCCGTCCTGATCGCCGTCGTTGCCGTCGCAATTCTCGTCGATGCCGTTGTACCAGATCTCGGTGGCGTCCGGATTGATGTCCGCGTCGGTGTCGTCGCAGTCGGTCGTGCTCGGGAAGCCGTCGCCATCCTCGTCCACGCCGTCGATGGGGTCGAGGTAGTCGGCGGTGCCGTCGCCGTCGGTGTCGTCGTCGGTCGGGTCCCCGTTGCCGTTGGCGTCCTCGTCGACGGTGGAGATGCCGTCGCCGTCGTCGTCGGCGTCCAGGTAGTTGGGGAGGCGGTCGCCGTCGGTGTCGTCGTTGCGCGGGTCGCCGTCGCCGTCCAGGTCCTCGATCAGCGTGGGAACGAGGTCGTCCTCGTCGTCGCTGTCCACCGAGTCGATCAAGCCGTCGCTGTCGCTGTCGATGGGGCGGGAGGTAACCGGGGTCTCGATGCCGTCCTCGAGCCCGTCGTCGTCGGAGTCGGCGTCGAGCGGATCGGTGGGGAGGGTGATGACCTCGTCGTAGTCGTTGATCCCGTCGGCGTCGGTGTCCGGGTCGTCGGGATTCGTGCCGTAGGTGCAGCTCTCGTCGACGTCGAGGAGGCCGTCCCCGTCCGTGTCGGCGAGGAGGTCCGAGACTTCGACGGTCAGCGTGCCCGAGGTGTCGGAGTCCACCCAGGTGTAGGTGTCCAGCCAGGCCTGATTGCCCTTGCTGTTGGAGTCGAAGTCGCCCCACGAGCGCGCGTTGTTGTTGGCGTCGGTCGCGTCGGTGTAGTCGCCCGATTGTACGCCGTCGGCGCCGGAGCTCTCGAGGGTGGTCTGCCCGTCCGGCATGTCCTCGTCTTCGTTGGCCTGGACCTCGGCGTCGTTCCAGAACATCGGGAGACCGGCGCGGCCCAGCGAGGCGTCGATCGAGAAGAGCCGGAAGCCGTCGAAGGAGGTCTCGACGTCGCGCGCCACGTAGTGGAACTCACCGACGGTGAGCAGGATCTCGCACGCGTACTCGCCGCTCGCGACCGCGGCGCCGGTGTTGTCGGTGCCGTCCCAGTCCACCGTGTTGGTGCCGGTGGTGGCCTCGCCGAGGAGCTGGAAGTCCTCGTCCGAGGTGAAGTCGAACACGCCGTCGTCGTTGAGATCGCAGACGATGTGGTAGGTCCCTTCGATGTTGGACTCGAAGGTGAAGGTGCCGCCGGTGGACGCCTCACACACGCCCGTCTCGTAGCCTTCGCCGGTGATGGTGACGGTCGCGTTGGTGTAGGTCGCGTCTTCGGGGGGGTTCAGGTAGATCGGGTGGATCGCGTCGACGGGGTCGGTGACCTCCGACTCCTGCAGGGAGCGCCCGTTGCCGTTGGGGAGCCCGATGCTGTTGGCGACGACGTCGAAGTCGTACCCGGAGAGGCCGTCGGTCACCATCTCGACGACGGCGTTGGAGGTCCCGCTCCCGTCCGGAACCTTCACGTAGAAGTTGCCGGTCATGGAGTAGGACTCGTCGTACGAGCCGGTGTTGAAGTGCCAATCATAGCTCCACACCCGGCCGTAGCCGGAGGCGGTGCCCGAGACGGTGACGTCCCAATTCGTCAGGTTGCTCGTGGTGTCGGGCTCGATGGAGTAAGCGCCGTTACCCGAAGTCGGAGTGATCGTGGCGCCGCTGCTGAAGCGGCCGAGACTGACCCCGGTGGGCGAGTAGACGTAGGCGCTGACCGAACCGCTCGAGCGCTCGCCCGTCCACACGAAGGTCTCGGTGGTGCTGTCGAGGACGTCCACGTAGATGACGGTGTCCGGATCCAGGCGCTGCGCGCTCCCGACGTCGGAGATCCCCTCGGCGTGCGCGCCGGTGGTGAGGCCGACCGCGGCGAAGAGCAGGAGGGAAGAGCGGGTTTTGCGGGTCATGTCGTCTCCACGTCGGGGGGCCGGAGTTTATCCGGGCGATGGCCGCGCGTGTCTTACATCGACTTGACATCCCTTGGCAAGCTCCGCGGGAGGCTCACGGGGCGGGTCGGAGCCGCAGCAACGCGACGAGGTGCCAGATGGGGACGAGGACCAAGGGAATTGTCGCCAGACTGGCATACTTCCAGGAGCGCACCCGCACCGCTGGGAGGGGCAGCGCGGCCGCGACGAAGGCCAGCAGCCACGGGAAGGGGCGTTCCAGGCGGGTGGGCTCGGTGTCGTCGTCGAGGATCCGGAGCCACATGGCCACGGAGGGCCCGAAGCCCACCACCACCCCGATGGCGAAGAGCGCCCCGACGTAG
>JAYVAS010000539.1:0-1878 GCA_043750895.1 Pseudomonadota bacterium | reverse complement strand
AGTCCACGACGCGGCGATCGATCAGCACCTTGAGGAGCGGGTGCGGGAAACGACCGGACCGCGCGAGGAACAACAGCGTGTTGGTGTAGCTGTCGTGCCGCTCGAAGAACATGCGGTCGTAGATCTCGGCCTTCTCGTCGTTCACGAGGCCGTCACGCGCGGCGAGCGTGTGGAGCGAGGTGCCCGGGTAGTAGATGACCGAGAACACCTGGAGACGGTAGGGCTTCGGCAGGTCCGAGATGAGTCGGAGCGTGTCGAGCTTGTCCTCGATCGTCTCGTAGGCGAGATCGTAGATGACGTCGTACTGCGGGGGCGAGGTGCGATCCGCGTACTTGGTGATGATCTCGGCGCTCTTGATGATCTTGTCGTTCCCCATGGTGGAACGCTTGAACATCTTCTGGATGCGCTTGGAGCCGTGCTCCACGCCCATCTGGATCGAGCGGAGGCCGGCGTCGACCATCGCGCCGTACTTCTCCTCGGAGATCGTGCCCGGGGAGCCGAGCAGGTAGAAGGGGTCGCCGATCTTGGTCTTGTACTGGTGGGCGAAGTCGAGGAGGTCCGGGAGCGGGCGACCGAAGAACGAGTCGTCCGAGAACCAGATGAAGTTGATGAACGGGTAGTCCCGCTTGACGTCCTCGAGCTCCTTGATGACGTGCGCCGTCGACCGGAACCGCACGTACCGCTGACGCTTGTAGAGGTCGCGGTAGAAGGAGTTGCCGCAGTAGGTGCAGGCGTGCGGGCAACCACGACCGGTCATGGTCTGGTAGCCGGTCAGGCCGAACATGCGGCTGACGGTGCCGTTGTGCAGGTACCGACGGAGGAGATCCTTCGTGACCGGCATCAGCTGGCCTTCGAAGAGGATGTGGTGGTCGTCCGTCGCGAAGTCCGGCGCCGGGTACCGATCGAGCTCCTGCTCGAGCGAACCGGGGGGGTTGCGGATGACGTCCTGGCCCTTGCGCCACACCAGCGACTTGATGCCGTGCAGCTTCTGGGTGTCCCCGTTCTCGAGCTTCTCGCACAGCTCGACCATGAGGTCCTCGGCGTCGCCGATGGCCACGAACTCCGCGTGCTTCGCACACTCGTCCGGGCGAACCGAAGGATGGAAGCCGCCCCAGATCACGGGGATCCCGAGCCGGGTCTGGATCGCCTTGGTGATCTGCTTCGCGGAGTCGAAGTAGTGGGTCATGAGCGTCACGCCCACGAGCTGGCTGTCTCCGCAGAGCTCCACCATCTGGTCGATCACTTCAGCGGAGTAGCGCTCTTCGGACATCCGCACGTGGACCGACTCGCCGTCACCGGCGAAGTCGGGCATGCAGATCACCTGCGTCTGATGACCGGCGGCCCGCAAGGTCGCCGAGATCGAACGAAGGCCGTAGTTGGTGATGTCCGGGTAGGGGCTGATCAGGGTGACCTTCATCGCGAACACACTCCAGGGGGATGTAGGGTGCCACGCTGGAGGCGCGGCGTCCACCTCCAAGGGTATCGGACAAACCGTCAGTTACTCCAGCCCTGTTTTTCAATGATCTCGGTTACAACATCATTGTCGACGTACACTTCACGCATGAAGCGATCGACGGCCTTGTACTCGGTCTTACTTCCGGGGACATAGACGAGAATCGAGCCGTCGTCGTGTTTTTCGAACTTGTAGACCAGGAGCTCGGAGCGGGGTGACGGGCGGCCGGTGAGCTTCCGCTTGTCGAAGGGCGCGCCCCAGGACATCAGGACCATGTCCTTCGTCCAGCCGGTCTGCACGGCGCCGTCCACGATCGCGGTCCGGATGTGCTCGTCGTACTTGTAGAAGCGGTCCCAGAGGCCGGAATCCTTGAGCAACTGGTCCCGCTCTTCGGACGTCTTCAGCTTGAGGTAGCTGACGCGGAA
>JAYVAS010000538.1:0-1844 GCA_043750895.1 Pseudomonadota bacterium | reverse complement strand
GCCAAGATCCGTCGTATCGCGGGCTTCACCGGGCGCGAGTTCGCCGCGCTGCTGCCGATGGAGCCCACGCGGCTCAACCGCATCGAGATCGGCCGCCAGGGCGCCACCACGGCGGACATCCTCGTGATCGAGGCCGCGTTGCTCAAGATGGGCGCCATCCCCGACGACGGGCACCTCATGGGCCTCACCCGGCAGGCCATCCCGCTCCTCGACGAGCTGCTGCTCGCGAAGGCGCGCGAACGGAGGGCGGCGTGAGCCCGGTCCTGTTCCGCGAGCACAAGGCCACGTTCGGGCCGTACCTGCGCGAGCTGCGCGTCGCGCGCGGCATCTCGCTCCGCGACGCGGCCGGGCGTCTCGGCATCACGTTCGCCAAGCTCCAGAAGATGGAGACGGGCGGAAGGTTCCGCATCGAGTCGCCCGCGATGTTCGACGGGCTCGCCACTCTCTACGCGCGGCCCCTCGAGGAGGTGCTCGCGAAGGCCGGCATGCAGATCGGCGCGCCCTCGGGCAACGCAGACGACACGGTCTGGTGCTACCGACGCGGCGACGGCTGGTCCCGCGTCACCGACTTCGTCTGGGTCATCGAGGGCGGCGACCCCACCACCGAGGACTACATGGCCGCCGCGGGCTACGGCGAGGCTGACCTGCTCTACGGCTACGACGGCGGGATCACCGTCGAGGTCCACCCCGCCCAGCGTGGCCCGAACCGCGCCCGATACGAGTATTTCGTGTGGGTGAACGTCGGCGAACGCTGCGAGCACGTTGCCGTGCCCGCGCTGCCGGACCTCATCGCGCTGTTGAGGGAGCTGAAGCCCTTGACGGATTGCCCGGTCGGGTGCGCGGCGGCGTTAGGGCGCCTCGGAGCGTCGTGGTCGTGATAGCCTCCGCCACGCATAACGGTGCCGAAGCATGGGTCTGGTGTGGTTTCACGCATTCCGAGGTCGCACGATCCCCCAGGTGTTCACCGTGTTGAAGGAAGGGCCGGAGCCGAACCCGCTGCCAACATGCAGGACGAAGCTGAACGAGGACGCGCTCGGCATCGAGCCACCGCATGTGTACGCCTACCTCGGCAGAACGTATGAGGAGTGCCTCGACGCCTGCCTTGTGCTTGCCCTGACCGCCCCGGGGGGAAGCGTGTCCCCGTTCGACACCGGAGGGCTGGTCGGGCACATCGGGCCGGTAAGCGGCTGGGACGTTGAGGATCGACGGAGTTTCTTGTTGGACTACACTTGGCCGTCGGAGGAGATCGAGGACTGCATACGCGACTACCCCACCTTGGTCGAGGCAGCAGTGGGCGCTTACGTCGGTGGTGCCGCGCCGGTTCATCCGGGGCCCCATCTCGTGTGGACCGACCGAAGGGCGGCGGAGATCTGGAGCGCCCCGAACGACTGGCCGGCGTGGACCTGGGAACTAAGGAGCCCAGGCCGGCTCCACACCGGCGAGCGGCTCGCCCGGTGGACGGGCGCGCCAGGGATGTACCCGCTCCTGGTTGAGTACATCGAAAACAACCCAGATCAAGCCGATTCCCTGATCGATCTACTGAGCACCTACTTCGAGGGCGGCGCCAGCGATCTTCACGCTGCGTACGTTCGCGGGGAGGTAGCGTGAGCCGCGCGGTCGGGTACGAGGGTTCGCTCCCCGAGGGGGCCGTCGCCAGCTGGCAGACCGCCATCCTCGAAGACGAACATGGCCTGTTCAACGCAGTCACGCGCCGGCGCTTTTCTCGTCAGCGATTCGATGCGCTCGTGGCGGAAGGTCACGCGACGCCGATCCGACCTGTGGCTCTCCCCAGGTTCAAGGTCCACGACCAACCCATCGTCTTCATCGTTGCGAAGGGAGCCGAC
>JAYVAS010000537.1:0-2658 GCA_043750895.1 Pseudomonadota bacterium | reverse complement strand
CTGGGACGTCGGCGTGGCCGGGATGAAGGTGGGCGGCAAGCGGAAGCTCACCATCCCGAGCGACATGGGCTACGGCGACCGCGGCTACCCCGGCGTCATTCCGCCGCGGGCCACCCTGGTGTTCGAGGTCGAGCTGCTGGGGGTGAAGTAGGGCGGGCGGTGGCCGCGGGGGAGGGTCTACTCGCCAGTGCACGTGTAGGTGAGCGTGAGGTCGTCGGTGTCGCCGCCCTCGGCGCAGTCCCCTGCCAAGACCGACGCGGTGACCGTGATCGTGGTGGTGAACCCGTAGCTGGGAATCACGCCGGACACGGTCACCGTCGGGGTGGCGGTGTCGTCGTCGGTGATGGTGACGCGGGGGTCCGAGTCCACCGTCCACTCGTACTCGAGGACGTCCCCGTTCGCGTCCGTAGTCCCCGTGGCGTCAAGGGAGAAGTTGACAGCCGCGCAACTGTCACAGGTAATTCCATAGCTGGAAGAGTACTCGCAGGTGGTCGCGACGTCTGAGGACTGGTCTGATCCCGCACGGGCCACGGGATCGGTGTTCGTGGCCCGTGCCTCCACTTCCACGTCGAAAGACTGGTAGTCCGTACCGTACCCGTCGGTCGCGGCGGCCTGGAACCGGAAGGTCCCGGTGGCGTCGACCACGAACATCGGCTCGGCGTCCGTGGCGGCGTCGATGTCCGCGTCGTCCTTCATGGATGCGGCGGGCTGGGAGGTCAGGGTCCACGCGTAGGTCACGGAGTCCGAATCGGAATCCGTGGCGACGGCAGAGAGTTGAATCTGGTCGCAGGTCTCGTAGGGGCCCACGGTCACCACGCCCGCCGCGAGGCTCGGGTTGGTGTTCAGGACCGTTACGATGTTCGAGTTCGCAACGGCGCCATCCTCGTACCCGTCGTTGGGGGTCGCCGCACAATAGAGCTGGTCACCCCGATCGAACTCGGCCCCGGTGAGCGTGTCGGTGGTGGCCCCGGAGATGGCGATGCGGTTCTTGTACCACTGGTACCCGAGCCCCTCCGGATCGTCGTCGGCGTCGCTGAACCCCGCCGCGGTCGCCGTGAGCGTTCCGTCGGTGTAGACCGTGGTGGGCGCGATGGACATCGAAGACAGCGTAGGCGGAGAGTTCGCGACGGTGGCGGGCCCGGCGCTCACCGACGCCCCAGACGTGGTGCCGTCCGAGGGGATGACGGTCAGCAGCACCTCGTCGCCCCGCGTGAGCGCGGTGCCGGAGATCGACACCGACGCGGAGCGCGCCGTGCCGTTCACGTACCACCCGTAGCTCAAGGTCGGGCTGTCGCCGTCCGGGTCCGACGCTCCCGAGACGACCGCGCTGCTCCCCGTACCTCGCGTAGGCGGATCGGGGCTCATCCGGACGCTGGTGATCGTCGGCGCCGAGTTTTCGATGGAGATGGTGTTGGAGAGCACCTCGAAGCCCTCCTCCTCACCGTCGTCGGGGGTGACCGCGCAGTAGACCGGATCCCCTCGGGTGAAGTCGGCGCCGTCCAGGGTCGACCCGCCGGTCTGGGAGGCGCCGTCCACCACCCAGCGATAGGTGTAGGTGAGGGCGTCGCCGTCGAGGTCGGTGGCCGCGCCGGGCGTGCACATGAGGGTCGAGGTCTCGTAGCCTGGGTCGGGGGTGAGGCTGGCGGTGAGGATCTCCGGGGGGTCGTTGACGACGGTGACGGCGTTGGAGAGGACCTCCGCGCCCTCGGCGTAGCCGTCGAACGCGCGGGCGCTCACTTGGATGACCTCACCCTTGGTCAGATCCAGTGGGTAGTACGCGATCGCGGCTTGGTCGTCGGACGCGACCACCACCCCGTCGCGGATCCAGTCCAGATGGACCGTGACGGCGTCGCCGTCGGCGTCGGCGAGTCCGGTCAGCGTCGCGGTGATCCCGCCGTCCGTGCGGGGCGAGCTGGGGCTCAGGACCACCGACCCGAGCGTGGGCGCGGTGTCTCCGATTCGGGCGTCGTCGATCATCGTTTCTGACAGACCACCCCCGTCATCGGCCGTGACGGCGACGCCCCACACCTCGCCGTTGACCGTGTCGGCGGCAGGAATGGTCGGGACGTCGTCGTACTCGGCGAGCGGATTGCCGTCGCGCGTCCAGCGGTAGCGGTAGGTGAGCGTGTCTCCATCGGGGTCCGAGGCCTCGACCTCGACGTTGAGATCGTCCGCGGAAAGCGGGGCCTCTGGCGAGATTCGCACGTCGGTGAGGACCGGGTTGATGTTTCCGACGGTGACCTCCGCCGTGCCGGGGAGGCCGTTCAGATCTCCGTCTGACGCCACCACTTCCACCCGCCAGACGTCGCCGCGGGCGAGGGAGGCCGCTGGGACGGTCTCGCCGAACGCCGCGGCGGTGTCGTTCCTATACCACTGCAGTCCGTAGTAGACCTCGGTCCCCTCGGGATCCACGGCCTCGGTGAGGATGACGAAGCTCAGCGTATCCGCGGTGGTGGGTGCCGCCGGCATGATCGCGACCTCGGGAGCGCTCGGAGGCTCGTTGAAGCTGAGCTTCGGCATCTCGACGCATGCGCCCACCAGCAGTAAAAATGGCATCGGTGCTCCGTCCGTTCACGGGAGCTATGGTACCATGTCCGTCGAGGGAAGGATGCTGTTCCTGCTGGCCCATCTCGCCGCCGCCCAGTCCATCCCGGTGGC
>JAYVAS010000536.1:0-3721 GCA_043750895.1 Pseudomonadota bacterium | reverse complement strand
GCACCACCGCGGTTCACCACCGTCATCGCCGCGCCGATCGGCCCGCCCAACGGGCGCAGGCTGTTCATCAGGAAGGGGCGATCCGGGTTGAGGGCCTTTCGGAGGTGGACGTAGAAGGCCCACTTCGCGATGTCGACCGGGGCGCTCAACGGAGGGCCTCGGCGGCGCGCCGGACCTCGACCCGGACCATCCGCTTACGGTACGGCGGCGGCAGGTTGTGCGTCGACAGCGGTTGGGTGGCCTTGAACGCGTTCTCGGCGAGGGCCTCGATGGTGCTGCCCGACACCTCGATGGGCTGCGGCCCGATCGCGGAGAGGACGGCGCGGTAACCTTCGTCGCTGCGTGAGACGCCGATCAGCAGCCAGCCGTAGTCGATCGCCGCGCGGGTGCGGCACTTGCGGTGGCCGACGGCGCCGGGCGCCGCGGGCAGCAGGATCCGGGTGAGCAATTCGCCCCGTCGCACCTTGACCCAGGTCCGGCCGTCGACGTCGTAGAGGTCGCGGATGGCCACCCGACGGGTACCGGCGGGCGAGGCCAGCTCGATCTCGGCGCCGTAGAGCCACAGCGCGGGTACGGTGTCGGCGCTGTGCGCTGCGTAGCAGCCCTGCCCCTTGGGCGCGACGTGGCAGATGAGCCCGTCCTTCTTCAGGCAGTAGCCCAGCGCGGCGCGCCAGCCCTCGGGCTGGTTGTAATACAAGCAGCGTGTGTCGAGCATCACGTTGCCGCCGAGGGTCCCCATGTTCTGGATGATGGGGGTGGCGATGGTACCGGCGGCGTCTGCCAACGCCGGCCAACCGGCCCGCACCAGCGGGTGGCGTTGTACCTCGCGCAGGGTGAGCCCGGAGCCCAGGGCGATCCCGCCGCCGGGGAGCGTTTCGACCTGACGCAGGTCGGTGAGCTGGCGCAACGAGACCAGGGTGCCCGGGGTGAACAGGCGGTGCTTCACCGAGGGCAGCAGGTCGGTGCCGCCGGCCACCGGCACTGCGTCCGGCTGGGCGAGGAGGGTCAACGCATCTTCGATGCGTCGCGGGGCTTCGAAGGAGAACTTCGGGAAGGGCAACATCAGCTGGACTTCCGGGAGGCGCGGTCGAGCGCTTTGAGGACCACGTCGGGGGTGAACGGCGCCTTCTTGAGCCAGAGCCCGGTGGCGTCGTAGATGGCGTTGGCGATGGCGGGGACGGTCGAGAGTTGGGGTCCCTCGCCGGCCTCCTTGGCGCCGAAGGGGCCGTTGGGGTCGTGGCTCTCGACGATGGTGACCTCGATAGGCGGGGTCTCGTGGATGGTCGGGATCTTGTACTCGAGGATGCTCAGGGACTTCAGCAGGCCGCCGGGGCGGTAGGCGTGGTCTTCGATCATCGCCTCGCCGACGCCCATGTACACGCAGCCCTCGATCTGCCCTTCGACCACGGTCCGGTTGATGGCGCGCCCGCAGTCGTGGGCCACCCACATCCGGTCGATGGTGACCACGCCCGTCTCTTCGTCTACCGAGACCTCGGCTACCTGCGCCGTGAAGGAGTAGGCCGGTGAAGGGCCGACCGACTGGCGCTTGAACCGGTTGCCCACCTTCGGTGGCTTGTAGCCCCCGACCTCGCCGATGGGGCCGAACTTCTCTTCGGTGAGCCAGACGGCGTCCACCCAGGCCATGGTCCGGGAGGGGTCGTCCTTCACGAACACCTGGGCGTCGCGCAGCGCCAGGGCCTCCGGCGCCACCTTCAGCTTCTCGGCCACGGCGGCGACGACCTTGGCGCGCACCTTGTCCGAGGCGGCGAGGCAAGCGTTCCCGGCCATGAACGTGACGCGCGAGCTGTAGGAGCCCAGATCGACCGGGGTCAGGGAGGTGTCCCCTTCGATCACGCGGACGTCTTCGGGGTGGATGCCGAGGCGCTCGGCGCACAGGGCGGCCAGCATGTTGATCGAGCCCTGGCCACAGTCGGCGGTGCCGGAGAACAGCGTCACTTCGCCGGAGCGATCGACCTTGAGCTGCACGCTGCTCTGGCTCATCTCGTTCTGGTAGACGGGGTGCAGCGCGCCGCACATGTACGCCGAGGCGGCGAGACCGACGCCCCGCCCGGGGCCGAGCTTGCCGAGCTTCTGGTCGTAGCCGCTGGCCTTCACCACCGCGTCGATGCACTCCTTCATCGCCACTGACGTGACCTTCAGGCCGTTGCAGGTCTCGGTGTCGGGTTCGATGGTGTTGATCCGCCGGAATTCTGCGGGATCCATGCCGATCATCCGCGCGAGGCGGTCGACGTGGATCTCCAAGGCGAAGCGGGGCTGGATGGCGCCGTGACCGCGCTTGGGGCCGCAGGGGGGCTTGTTGGTGTACAAGCGGTGCGACTCGAACCGGTAGTTCTCCAGCTTGTAGGGGAGCGGCATGAAGACGCCGAGGTAGTAGCTGGTGACGACGCCGTAGCTGGCGTAGGCGCCCCCGTCGGCCCAGGCCTTGAAGTCGATGGCGGTGATGCTGCCATCCTTCTTCACGCCGATCTTCAACCACAGGCGCGTGGGGTGCCGACCGCGGTGGGCGTACCAGACCTCCTCCCGCTCCAGGACGATCTTGACCGGTCGTCCCAACTTGCGGGCGAGGTGCGCGGACACGATGTCGGTGCAGAAGGGGTCGCACTTTCCGCCATACCCGGCGCCGACCGCAGGCTTGATGAGGCGGATGTCCTGCTCGCGCATCCCCAACGCGTGGGCGACGTCGCGGTGGACGTAGTGGGGGTTCTGTGTGGAGGACCAAAGGGTGATCTTGCCGTCGGGCTCGGGGTTGGCGAGCGCGGCGTGGGACTCGAGCGGAACGTGCGCGGAGCCGGGGTAGTCGTAGGTGTCTTCGAGCACGAAGTCGGCGTCGGCGAAGCCCTTGTCCACGTCTCCGTAGTCCTGGAACACCCGACGGAGGATGTTGGACGGCTTGCGGGCGTAGTCGTGGATCACCGGCTTGGCGGGGTTCAACGCGTCCTCGACCGAGAGGACGGTGTCCAGGAGCTCGTACTCGACCTTGATGAGCCGGCAGGCGCGCCAGGCCGTCTCTTCGTCCACCGCGGCGACACACGCGATTGGCTCACCGATGTATCGGACCTTGCCGATCGCCATCGCCGTCTCGTCCTGGGCGACGGGAATGACCCCGTAGCGCTTGGGCAGCTCTTCCCCCAGCGCGTAGCCGACGACGCCGGGGAGGGCGACCGCGGCGGACATGTCGATGCTCAGGATGCGGGCGTGGGCGTGGGGAGAGCGGAGGAACTTGGCGTGCACCATCCGCGGCAGCTTGATGTCGTCGGTGAACCGGGCCTGCCCGGTGATGCGGCTGCGACCGTCCACCTTCCGGCCGGAACCGCCCAGGATTCCGCCCTCGGCGACCTCGCCGGAGTGGGTCGGGTAGATGGCCCACGCGGGGCGGGGGTCCGCCTCTACCGCCGGAGGCGCCGGCTTCTGGCCCTCGTCCAGTGCCTTGATTCCGTCGTTCACGCGGGCCTCCCTGCCGCCTCGTTCGCGGCGGCGAGAATCTTGGTGTAGCCGGTGCAGCGGCAGATGTTGGACCCGAGGGCGTGGCGGAGCGTCGGCTCGTCGGGGTGGGGGTCCTCTTCCAGCAGCGACACCAGCGTCATGACGATGCCGGGGGTGCAGTAGCCGCACTGGGAGGCCACGTGTTTGTCGAAGGCGGCCTGGACCGGATGCAGCGTGCCGTTGGTGGCGACGCCCTCGATGGTGCGGACGGCGCGGC
>JAYVAS010000535.1:0-15517 GCA_043750895.1 Pseudomonadota bacterium | reverse complement strand
GAGCTGGGCGCGGCGGTGCGCCTCGGCCGCGGAGAGCAGCTCGACCGGCTGCGCCGCGGCGACAAACCCCGCATCCTCGCCGACGTGTTCGAGTCGGTGCTCGGCGCCCTGTACCTGGACGGGGGACTCGAGGCGGTGACCGCCGAGGTGGGCGAGCGGCTCGACGCCCGGGTGCGGCGCATCTCCGCGGACGCCCTGCTGGACCCCAAGTCCCGGCTCCAGGAGCTCGCGCAGCAGCGCCACGTCCTCCCCGAGTACACGCTGACGGCGCGCACCGGGCCCGACAACGCGCCCCACTTCGAGGTGAGCGTCTCGATCGACGGCGCTGCCTACGGCCCGGGGACGGGCGCGACTCAGCGCGAGGCCGAGCAGGCCGCCGCCCGCCTCGCCCTGACCGCGCTCGGGGCCGTCGCTTCGTGAGCCTTCGGCACCCACCGCCGCAAAGCCCGGCATAGATCGGCGGCGTGTGGTTCTTCCTCGCTGCATGCACCGCTCCGGAGAAGGTCCCGGATTCGCCCGCCACCGAGCCCACCACCGCCGTGTTCTGCGGCGAAGGAACGGTGTGGGACGGCGCGGCCTGCGTCCCCGCCCGGTGCGGCTCCGAACCCTGGCCGAGCGCCCCGAGCGACGCCGTCTACGTGTCGGGCGACGCCGACGGCTACGGGGACGGTTCCCGTGAGCGGCCCTTCGCCGTCATCGCCGACGCCCTCCTCGAAGCCGGCGCGGGCGGGACCGTGGTGATCGCGGCGGGCACCTACCCCGAGGGCATCGCCTTCACCGACGACATCGCCGGGATCAGCGTGGTCGGCCGCTGCCCGGAGCTGGTGATCCTCGACGGGGAGGGACTGGACCCGGACACCCCGCTCGTCTACACCCTGGGCTCGCCCGGTCGCCGCTGGACCCTCTCCGGGGTGTCGGTGGTGCGCGGCGCGTACGGGGGCGTGTGGGTGCTGGACGGGACCCTGCAGATGTCGACGGTCCGGCTCTCCGAGAACCAGTACCTGGGCCTCGCGGTGGGCGACGCCGACGGCGCCAGCCTCGAAGCCGAGGACCTCGAGGTCATCGACTCCGTCGCCGTGCGCCGGTCGGCTGGCTACGGTTTGTACGTGACGGGGGGTAGCCGTGCGCAGATCGCCGGATCGGTGATCCGCGGCAACGTTCAGGCCAACGTGGTGGTGGAGGGCGCCGCGACCGACCTCACCCTCACCGACACGCTGGTGGGGGGCGTGGTCGAGGGGTCGTCGACGGGGGTCGGGATCAGCGTACAGAGCGCGGCCGTGTTGATCCTGGACGGGGTGTCGGTCAACGAGGTCGAGGGCATCGCGGTGACGATCGGCTCGGGCAGCACCGCTTCGCTCACCGCCACCACGCTCACCTCCGTCGTCGACCTGGACGGCGGCGGCGGGCTCGCGTTGCTGGTGACCGACGGGAGCGCGCTCACGGCCGACGACCTGAGCATCGGCGACTGCGACGCCGGGGGCGTGCAGGTGCTCGAGTCCACCGTGGACGTGCGCGGCCTCTCCATCGACGGCGTGCGCGCCTCCGGACCGCCCGGGGGCGGCTTCGGGCTCGACCTCAGCGACACCACCGGCAGCCTCAGCGACGTCGACGTCCGCGGCGTGGTGAGCGATGGCCTCCACGTCACCGGGGGCGCGCTCACCGTCGACCGTCTCGCCGTGTATGGATCCGCCGATCGGGAGCACGACGCGCGCGGGGTCGAGGTGAGCGGCGCCGCCGAGGTGGTGTTCACCGATCTGGTCATCCAGGACGCGACCAGCTTGGGGCTCGCGGTGTACGGCGCGACCGTCCGGGTGGAGGGGGCCGAGATCTCGGGCACGGTGGTGTACAACGACCGCGGTGGGCTGGGCGTCTACGGGGTGGAGGGCGCGCAGATCACGCTCGTGGACACCGCGCTGGTCGACAACCGGTCGGTGGGGCTCCACCTCGCCGACCCGGGAACCGTGGGCGTGCTCGACGGGGTCACGATCGGCCTCACCCGCTCTGACGGCGCCTACATCTTCGGGCGCGGCGCGCAGGTGTTGGAGGGTGCCGCCCTCGACGCGGTCTCGACGGTGTTCACCGCCAACCAGGAGATCGGGCTGTACGTGGCCACCGGGAGCGTGGCCACGCTCGACCACGTCACCATCGAGGGGACCGTTCCGTCCGCCACCTACGCCACGGGCTTCGGTCTGGTGGTGCAGGACGACGGTGCGGCGTACCTGGACTCGGTGGTGCTCCAGGGCAACAGCGGTCCCGGGGTGTACGCCGCGTACGGCGGCCGCGCGGAGCTGTTCGAGACCACCGTGCTCGACAACGGGTTCGCGGGCGCGGCTGTCTGGGACGGCACGCTCAGCGCGCGGAGCTGTGACTTCAACGGCACCGGGGAGGACCCGAGCCTGGGCGGCGGGGTCGGCGTCTACGGGGTGGGCGGGGCCCTCTCGGTGGTGCTCCTCGAAGACGTGATCGTGTCCGGCAACCGCTACGCCGGGCTCTGGCTGACGGGGCCGGGTCAGTGGAGCGTGGTCGACGCCGATCTGATGGGCGGCGGGGGCGTGGAGCTGAGCGGGGTGACCCTCAACGGGAACGCGGTGTACGCGACCGGCGGGGCGGAGCTGACCGTCGACGGGGGATGGATGCGCCACAGTCAGACCGCGCTGCTCCTGGACGGGGCCACGGCGACCGTGTCGGACACGGTGTTCGAGGACAACCGCGTCGATGTCCGCCAGCAGGGGTGCGAGGGGGTGGACCCGGTGACGGTCCCCGACGGCGTGGCCGTGGACCGATGCCCCGCGATCGAGGAGCTGCCGGCCCCGCTCGACTTCCGGGTCACGGTGTCCGACGTCGTCGCCAAGTGACGGCGCTTCAGTCCAGCCCGAACTCCTCCGCGGCGGTCCTGAGCGCCACGGCGGGCTGATCCTCCTTGAGCAGGACGTGGTCGCCGATCACGAGCACGTCCATCTCGGTGCGCATGAAGCAGCGCCACGCGTGGAGCGGCGTGTTGACGATCGGCTCGCCGCGCACGTTCATGGAGGTGTTGATGAGGATCGGGACCCCGGTGGCGGCGCCGAAGGCGGCGATGAGGTCGTAGTAGCGCGCGTCCTGCGCCCGGCTGATGGTCTGGATGCGCGCCGAGCCGTCCACGTGGGTGATGGCGGGGAGGGGAGGGCGATCGCCGCGTACCGGGGCGACGAGCAGCATGTACGGGGAAGGGCGATCGAGGGCGAACCAGTCGCTCACCTTGTCTTCGAGGACCGACGGCGCAAAGGGCCGGAATCCTTCGCGCATCTTGATCTTCCGGTTGATGATCTCCCGCATCTCCGGATGGCGGGGGTCCCCCAGGATCGACCGGTGACCGAGCGCGCGCGGGCCCCACTCGAGCCGACCCTGGAACCAGCCCACGACCTTCCCGGCGACCAGGTGCCCGACGACCGTATCGAACAGCGCCGGCTCGTCCCATCGGGTCGACTGGGCGCCGACGCTCTCCAGGGCCCCGTCGATCTCGGCCGCGGTGTACCCGGGGCCCAGGTAGACCGACGGTAGGCGCGGCAGGCGCGGCTTCTGCAAAAGCCCGTTCCACGCGTGGAGGGCCGCCCCCATCGCCCCGCCGGCGTCCCCGGCGGAGGGCTGCACGTAGACGTCCTCGACCGGCGCCCGACGCAGGATCTCGCCGTTGGCCACGCAGTTCAGCGCGACCCCGCCCGCCATGCACAGCCGCGGCACTCCGGTGCGGGTGACGACCGCGGTGGCGAGCTTGACCATGGTGTCGTCCACCACCACCTGGAGCGAGCGGGCCACGTCCTTGTGGAACTGGGTGAGCTCGGGGGCTTCGAGCGCGCGCGTGGGCTGGCCCATCAGCGCCTCGAACGCGGGCCCGTACATGCGGTCCCCGCGATCGAAGGTGAAGTACTTCATGTCCAGCCTGAAGGATCCGTCGGCAGCGACATGGATCAACTGGCGGATCTTGTCGACGTGCACCGGCTCGCCGTAGGGGGCGAGGCCCATCACCTTGTACTCGGCCGAGTTCACCTTGAACCCGAGGTAGGCGGTCATCGCCGAGTACAAGAGCCCGAGCGAGTGGGGGAACCGAATCTCTCCCTCGAGGGTGAGGGTGTTCCCGCGCCCCACGCCCCAGCTCGCGGTGGACCACTCGCCGACCCCGTCCACGGTGAGCACCGAGGCCTCGTCCCAGCCGGAGGTGTAGAACGCACTCGCGGCGTGCGAGAGGTGGTGGTCCGAGAACAGGACGACACCGTCGTAGGCGAGCAGGTCCCGGAGCACCTTCCGGATTCGCAGCTCGGTGCTGATCAGGTTGGGGACGTTCCGGACGAAGCTCCCGAAGCCGTGGGGGAACCGATCGAGGTGGCTCCGGATGATGCGCTCGAACTTCCGGATGGGCTTGTCGTAGTAGACGACGGCATCGACCCCGTCGATCCCCACGCCGGCCTCGCGCAGCGCGTAGGCGATCGCCTCCCGCGGGAAGGCCGGATCGTGCTTCTTCCGGGAGAACGCCTCCTCGGCGGCGGCGGCGACGATCACGCCGTCCTCGATGAGGCAGGCCGCCGCGTCGTGGTAGTAGCAGGACACGCCGAGGATGCGCATAGCCGCGGAGCATAACGAGCCCTCGACGCCCGCGGCGGTTCGCGTGCGGGTGGCTTCTCGCTCCTGACGGCGTGGGTTAGCGCGCCCGGATCATGATCTTCGCGCTCGCCCTCGCGTGTTCGTCCCCCGCCCCCACGTCCCCGCCGGCGCCCGTCGCGGCGCCGCCCGCCCCGGTGGCGCCCGCGCCCGTGCTCGCGCCGGCGCCCTCGCTCGACGCGTACGGCCTCACTGTCGGCGCCTCCACCGAGGCCGACATCCGCGCCTGGCTGACGGAGCGGAAGCTCACCTGCGTGGAGCAGCCGTCGGTGCGCCGCACCACCTTCCGGTACGCCTGCGAAGGCGCGCTCCCCAGCGACGTCGTGCCCGGGGCCAGCCGCGGCCTCCTGTCCAACCTGCTCGTGGTTCGCGGGGACACCACCCCGATGTCGCACTTCTCGACGGTGCGGAAGTACAGCCTTCCGGCCGACGCCGTCGCCGACTACGCCGACGTGCTCGCCGCGCTCTCGACCCGGCTGGGCGCGCCCACCCGCGGAGCCGCCACGCCCAAGGCGGACCAGCTCGACGGGACGGCCGCCCACTGGGCCACTTCATGGAGCTTCGCCAACCTCGCGGTGCGCCTGGTGCTTCTCAAGGCCGGGAGCGCCACGATCACGCTGAGCGAGACCTGGGACCTCCCCGGCGCCGAGGACCACGAGGAGACGCGGACCCCAACCGGCGCGAACCCGCACGCCCCCGCCGGCGCGAACCCGCACGCCCCTACCGGCGCCAACCCGCACGCCCCGGCCGGCGCCAACCCGCATGCACCGCACCCCTGACCTGATCCTGCCGGGTGCATGGTTCGTACGCTAGGGGCCTTGCGTTCGGGCCGCTCCCGCGGCAAGGTGCAGTTTCTCTAGATGGAGCCCCCTATGCGCACCGCCCTGCTTACCCTCCTCGCCCTCGCCGCCTGCACCGGGGCCGAAGAGACCCAGAAGTACTCGACGCCGATCGACCCGACGGTGACGCGCCCCGACGGGACCGACGCCGACACCGACGCCGACTCGGACACCGATGCCGACACCGACACCGACACCGACACCGACACGGACACGGATACCGACACGGACACCGACACCACCGCCTCGCTCTACGAGCAGCTCGGCGGGGAGGCGGCCATCCACGCCGTCGTCGGGCAGTTCGTCGCCAACGTCGGCGCGGACGACACCATCAACTGGATGTTTGCCAACAGCGACCTCGTGAACCTGCAGACCAAGCTCGAAGAGCAGATCTGCGCGGCCACCGGCGGCGGCTGCACCTACACCGGCGGCGACATGGCCTCGGTGCACGCGACCATGGCCATCACCGACGCCCAGTGGGGCGCGCTGGTGGGAGATCTGCTCGCCGCGCTCGACACCCTCGGGGTCGAGTACACCGCGGACTTCTCCGGCGGGCTCCCGGCCGACCAGCTGATCCTGGCGCTCGCGGGCATGTACGGCGACATCGTGACCGACCCCGACGGGTCCACCGTGCTGTTCAACCAGCTCGGCGGCCACGCGGCGGTGGAGGCGGTGATCGCGGGCCTGCTCACCAACGTCGGGGCGGACGACCGCATCAACTACTTCTTCGCCAAGAGCGACCTCACCCGCCTCGGCAACCTGCTCGTCGAGCAGGTGTGCGAGGCGACCGGCGGCTACTGCCGGTACTCGGGCCTGTCGATGTACGACGCCCACGACGGCATGAACATCACCGAGGACCAGTTCAACTACCTGGTCGAGGACCTCCTCGCCGCGCTGGACACCCTCGGGGTGCCCTACACCGCGGACTTCTCGGGCGGGCTGCCGGCCGACACCCTCATCCTCGCGCTGGCGGGGATGAAAGCGGACATCATCAACCACTAGCCTCGGCGCCGCGTGGTCCGTGAACGCCGGGGTCTACGCGGCTGCCCGCCGTAGCCGCACCGTGAAGGTGGTCCCCACGCCCTCTTCCGAGGTGACGTCCACCCGCCCCTTGTGGGCGGCGACGATCGCCTTGACGATGGCGAGCCCGAGTCCCGAGCCCTCCACCGACCGCGTCTGGAGGAGGTCGGGCCGGTAGAACTTCTCGAAGATGCGCTTGCGCTCGGCGACGGGGATGCCGGGGCCGTCGTCGCTGACCGAGAAGTACACCCAGGTGCGGTCGGCGCGCGCCTGCACACCGATGTGGGGCCCGCCGTACTTGCGCGCGTTGCTCAACAGGTTGAGGAGCACCTCGTCCATCGCCTCCTCGTCCACGTTCACCCGCGGGAGGTCGTGCGGAACGTCCACCTGCACCGCGGCGCCCCCGTCGAGCTGCTGGGCGCGGAAGGCCTCGAGCGCGCCGTCCACCAGCTCCCGGGGCCGGCGTGGCGTCATGTCGTAGATGTGGCGGCCCGCCTCGAGGCGCGCCCAGGAGAGCACCCGCTCGATCTTCCGGTTGAGGCGGTCGGACTCGGTCCCGATGATGTCCAGGCACTCCTTCACTTTCGCGGGGTCCTGGACCCGCCCGGACTGAAGGGTCTCGATGAACATCCGGATCGAGGTCAGCGGGGTGCGGAGCTCGTGGGACACGTGGGACACGAAGTCCGTCTGGAGACGGGACAGGCGCACCTGCTGGACCACGGCCCGACCGAGCTGGGTGACGCCGAGGACCACCATCCCCACCAGCAGCCCGACGAACACCGTGGTCCACGCCCCGCTGGACACGCCGGGGGCGGCGGTGGAGCGGATCACGAGGCGCCAGTGGTCGAACGGGGCCTCCAGGGCGCGGTCGACCTCGGGCTCCGCCTCCAGCCGTTGGGCCATCTCCCGCCGGATGGACTCGATGGAGACCGGATCGCCGGTGGCCTCGGGGACGGCCGGTTCGAGGTGGTACGCGGCCTGTTCGTTGGGAAAGAGCCGGCCGACGATCGCGGGCAGCACCAGGGCGTCCACCGTCTCGGCCCGGAGCCGCCACGCGACGATGTGGTCGGGCCCGACCGTGGAGAACGCGATGATCAGCGCTCCGTGCCCTTCGTCCACCGACGTGAACGTCAGCCGGGCGTCGGGGTTGATGCGGGAGGCGGCCTCCGTCACCGCGTCAGGCACCGCGTCGCTGGGCAAGGACCAGGCGTTGTCGATGAGCCCCGTCGGACGGACGAGAGACGCGGCCGGTTCGCCCTTGCGCACCGCCGCGCGCACGACGGCGTCCTCTTCCTGGAGGCGGTACAGGATGTCCTGCTCCAGCAGCCGCGATTGCAGCATGTAGCGATCCCGCAGACGCGCGACCTCCGCGTCCCGCTGGTCCTTGAGACCGGCCAGGCCGTAGAACGCGAGGAGGAGCGTGGGCACCACGACGATGGCGACCAGGAACCAGAAAACGCGCCTCCGCGCGATGGACTCGCCGATCGGTCGGATCACGGGTCCCTCTAATCCGAACGCCCGCCGCCGTCGGCGAATAGGAGGCGGTGCTGCTCCGTCTGGTCCCCATGCCCTTTCTGCTCTTCGTCCTGTTCTGCCGCGCTGTCCTGGCCGGGCAGACCGCGTTCGAGACCAGCGCCGGTCCCCGGGTGCAGTCGTTCCGCTACGCCTGGGTGGACGGCGGCGGGGTGGCCCACGCGGCCGCGTTCACGCTCCCCGCCGCGACGGTGGCGCGTGAGCTCTCGGAGCCGGTGCGCCTACCGCTGGACGCGCTGGCCAAGGCGCAGCTGGCGGGGGTCGAGGCCTACGCCCGCGGCTTGAACGGCCCCAAGGTGACCGCGAAGGCCGGGCGGGGCGGCGCCGTGGCGATCTCGGTCTCGGGCCGAGACCGGGCTCGGATGAACGCAGCGCTCGCCGGAGCGGAAGCGGCCAGCGCGGCGGCGCGTGCGTCCTTCCTCGCCGCGCGGGGGTGGAGCGTCGACGACCGGGGGCGGCTCCGCCCCGACCACGCCCGCATCGCGGCGGACATGGCCGATGACGTCGGTCCGGTGGCGGTGGCGTTGGGGATGCCACCCGGAGATCCCCGCGAGGGGCTGGCCAGAGCCCTCTCCTTCGTCCAGTCCATCCCCTACGAGCGCCACCGGAAGAACCGTCAGGACGCCGGCTTCCGTCGGCCGCTCTCCGTGCTGGCGATGAACCGCGCCGACTGCGACGGCAAGGCCACCCTGTTCCTGGCGCTGGTCCGCGCCGCGTACCCGTCCCTGGGCGCCGCGATGGTCTACATCCCGAACCACGCCCTGGTCGGGCTGGCCATCGAACCCGTTCGCGGGGATTCGACCTTCAAGCGGGACGGGGTCCGGTTCGTGCTCGCCGAGCCGGTCGGCCCGAGCCTGACGCCGTTGGGAGAGGGGAGCGGGCGCTCGGAGCGCCGGGCGTTCTTCGGGGCGCTCGATGTGGTCCCGGTGCCCTGAGCATGCCGACCGTTCACCTCCATCTCGCCGAGAACAGCGTCCTGCTGCCGACGCTCCCGGGCGAGCGCTACGCGCTCATCTACGTCGATCCGCCCTTCAACACCGGTCGCCCCGTGACCCGCACCCGCACCCGCGCGGTCCGGGACGACGCCGGGACGGTGGGCTTCGGCGGCGCACGGTACCGTCGGGACACGGTCGCCGCGGGGGCCTTCGCCGACCAGTTCGACGACTACCTCGGCTTCCTGCTCCCCCGGCTCCGGGAGGCGCACCGCCTGCTCACCCCGACCGGGAGCCTCTTCGTCCACCTCGACGCGCGCGAGGTCCACTACGTCAAGGTCGCGCTCGACGGCCTGTTCGGCCGGGACCACTTCCAGAACGAGATCATCTGGGCCTACGACTACGGTGGCCGCTCCCGGTCGCGGTGGTCGGCCAAACACGACACGCTGCTCTGGTACACCCGCCATCCCCGGCGCTACACCTTCAACTACGACGCCATCGATCGCGTGCCCTACATGGCCCCCGGCCTGGTGGGCCCCGAGAAGGCGGCCCGGGGCAAGACCCCCACCGACGTCTGGTGGCGGACCATCGTCTCCCCGACGGGGAAGGAGCGCACCGGATACCCGACGCAGAAGCCGCTCGCGATCCTCGAGCGCATCGTCCGGGTCCACTCGCACCCCGGCGACCACCTCCTCGACTTCTTCGCCGGCAGCGGCAGCTTCGGGGAGGCGGCCCTCCGCAACGACCGGGACGTCACCCTGGTGGATGTCCGACCCGAGGCGATGGCGGTGATGGAACGACGGCTGGCGCGGTGGGCGCGGCCACCGGTGGCCGGCCCGGCTTCGGGGTAGGGTTAGACCGGAGATCCCCATGACCGAGACCGTTTTGCTGGGCGCGGGCTGTTTCTGGTGCATCGAAGCGGTGCTGGACGCGTTGCGCGGGGTTCAATCGGTGGAGTCCGGCTACGCCGGCGGCAAGTCCGCGAACCCCACCTACAAGGACATCTGCCGCGGGGACACCGGCCACGCCGAGGTGGTGCGGGTCAGCTTCGACCCCGCCGAGCTCTCCTTCGCCGACCTGCTCCGGGTGTTCTTCACGGTCCACGACCCGACCACCCTCAACCGGCAGGGCAACGACGTCGGCACCCAGTACCGCTCGGTCATCTTCTACACGTCGGAGGCCCAGCGGCAGGTCGCCACCGAGGTGATCGCGGAGATCACCGCCGCCGCGATCTGGCCGGGCCGCATCGTCACCGAGCTCTCCCCGGCGCCGGCCTTCTACATCGCCGAGACCTACCACCAGGAGTACTACACCCACAACCCGGAGCAGCCTTACTGCGCGTTCGTCGTGGCGCCCAAGGTGCGGAAGTTCCGGGCCTCCTTTGCCGACCGCCTCAAGGCCTAGGCTCCGTGGCCCGCATGCGCGCCGTCGTCTTCGACCTCGACCAGACCCTGATCCGCGGCGAGGTGTTGGACTGGGAGCTGTGGCTCGCCTGCATCGACGAGGCGTTGGGGGTGCCCGTGCCCCGCGACACGGATTGGAGCCGTTTCCCGGTGCATACCGACCACGGCCTGGTGGAGAGCCTGTCGCTGGCGCTCCGGGGTCGGTCGTTCACCGACGCCGAGCGAGCGCCCTTCGAGGCGCGCGTGCTGGCGCGGATCGACGCCGCGCTCGCGGAAGCGCCCAGGGTGTTCGCGGCGATCCCCGGCGCGCACGCCGTGGTCGGCGCCCTCGCGGGGCGGGTGTCGCTGGCGACGGGCAACCTCCACGCCGTCACGGTGCGGAAGCTCCGCTCGTCCGGCCTCCACACCGCCGCCATGCCGTGCTCGTGTTCCCAGCCGGGCATCGACCGCACCGAGCTGGTGGCGCGGGCGCTGCGGCGCGTCGGGTGGCAGCCCGGGGACGCCGCCACGTCGTTCGGCGACGGGGTCTGGGACGTCGTCGCCGCCGACGCGTTGGGGATCGGCTTCGTGGGCGTCGCGCATTCGGACCCGCACGAGGCCGTGCTCCGGGGAGCCGGGGCCCGCCACGTGATCCGCGACTATCGAGACGAAGCGGGCGTCCTGGAGCTCATCGAGGGGGCGGAGCCGCCGGCGCGACCGTGACCGCGCCCGCCAGCAGCCCGTCTTCGCGTAACTCCGCAATCAGCGCCGCCGCTGCCTTCCGACTGGCGCCCCGCGCCCGCGCCGCCCGGAGCGGGTCCTCGCCCCGGGACGCGGCCGCGAGCACCTCGTAGAGGTCCCGCGACACCGTGCCCGCCTTGCCCGAGGCCTCTACACACACGTACTCCACCCCCCCCACCGGCTCGGTCACCCGAGCGCCTCCGGCCACCGAAGCCGCCGCGTCGGCGCCCAGGGCCTCCCGCGCCGCGCTCCACGCGTCGAGCGTGCCCCGCGGGACGGCTACCACGCCCACGCCGCTTACGAGGCGCCCGACGGCGCCGCGGCGCCCGGCGGCGAAACAGCGCTCGAGACGGGCGTAGGCGCCGTCGCCGAGCCAGTCCCCGAAGGCGAGGGCGACGTGGCCGCGCGTCTGCACGGCGTCGTGGAACCGGGTGGACCGGAAGAACGGGTCCAGCCCTGCCACCCCGCGGGCGGCGACCGCGACGGGGTACTCTCCGATCAGCGCGTGGAGCAGGCGACCGCGTCGGTACGGGTCCACGCCCCAGGCACGGCGGTCGACGGCCCGGATCCACGCGTGCGCCTCCGGCCCGATCTCGGGGAGGTCCGCCCCCGCGTACACCGCGTCCACGAGCGAGGGGTCGTGCAGCAGCCGCACGACCACCCGTTGCAGGGCGGTGCCGTCTTCACCAGGGGAGGCGGCCATCGAGCCTGGTCAGGGTGCCGCGGACGGCGTCGAGGGGGTTGCGCTCACACTCGAGGACCACCGCCTTGAGGTTGGGCGTGTGCGGGAGCACCCGGTCGAGGATGCGCCAGGTGTCCGCGAGGGGGAGGGGCGAGTGGTCGTCGTCCACCCAGGCGTAGCCTTGGTGATCGCGCTCGGTGCCGCCGGCCACGTGCAGCTCCACCACCCGATCCAGGGGGAAGCCGTCGAGGCCGTCCAGGGGGGTTCGGCCGGTGGCGCGCTGGTAGATGGCAAGGTGGGCGACGTCGAGCAGCAGCCCGGTGTCGGCGGCGTCGGACACGCGGGCGAAGAAGTCCAGCAGGTGGAGGTCGCCGAGGTACACCGTGCCCGGCGGGTTCTCGGGGAGCACCTCCTTGCCGGTGGCGGCCCGGAGCCGGGCCACGCCCCGCGCCAGCGCGTCGGCGCTCGCCGCGGTCAGGACGGGGGGGAGCAGCAGCATCTGTCCGCGGTCGCGGGGCCCGAAGTGCCACATGCCGGCGTCCCCGCACAGCCAGGCCGGCTTCACCGCCTCGACCCCGGCGCGCAGGCCCGCGAGCCAGGCGGCGTCGAAGTCCTCGGGCTCGTCCAGGTTGATGTCGAGGAAGTGCCAGGTGGTGGGGTGGCCGTCCGCCACCCACGCGCGGGCGGGCGCGTCGAGTCCCTTCTCGACCTCGACGCCGATCTCCAGGAACCCGGCCCACCGGGGATTCTCGGCCCGGACGGCCCGTGGATCGAGCGCCCCGGGCGTACCTCCGGCGCCGTACTCCGTGGACAAGCCCAAGCCGAGTCGGGGGAGGGCGCGGACGCGGTCGAGGAAGGACACGCCCCCCAGTGACCGGTCGGGGCAGGGGAGGCAAGGGGGGCCCCGGTGAACGTCGAGGCTGCGTGCGCGTGTGGTCATTCCCCGTCAATCCGGGCGCGCGCCTTCGCTCGCCCGCGCCCACGGTGCTACCGGGTGACCGTGCTCCTCCTCGCTCTGTTCGCGCTCGCCGCTCCCTGGACCGATCCCGCCACCCTCACCCCGATGCCCGGGCCCGACGTGGATCCGGCGGTGAAACTGCGGGAGATCAACGCGCAGTTCCTCGCCTGGACCTCGGTAGGGCAGGAGATGCTGGCGCTCGACGCCGAGGGCTTCGCCGTCCGGGATGTGTCGGGCGCCAAGCGCGTGGAGAAGGCCTGTCCCGGCCGCAAGGAGGGCACCGCGGTGGTGGACGCGGCGGCCTCCGCGGATCGCGCCACCCAGGCCGTGCTCCTCGACGATGGTCACGTCTGTGTCTGGGCCGGTGGCCTGCCGCCCATGCCACTGGGGCGGAAGGACTGGACCGAGATCGAGCTGCTCAACAGCGCCACCCTCGCCGTGGGCCGGGCCGACGGAACGGTAGAGGTGCGCGATCTCCCCGCCGGGACCGTGCGGTGGCGCCGAAACGTGGGCGTGGGCGCGATCAACGGGCTCCGCCAGAGCGCCGACGGCACCCGCGTATACGCGAGCGGCGCGAAGCGCGGCGGTGCGGTCTTCTACGCGGCGAACGGCCGCCTCATCCACACCGTCGGCAAGGAGCCGTCCTTCTCCATCGTGGCCGATCCGGGCACCAACTCCATCCTGTTGGGCCGGGCCGACGGCCGCGTCGAGCGCTGGGACATGCGGACGTGGCGGCGGACCGACAGCTTCGACCTCGGCGACGGCGTGGTGGAGGACCTCGACCTCGCCAGCGACGGCATGCTCGTGCTCGGCGCCGTCGCGGAGCCGACCGGCCGGCGTTACCGCGGGTTCAGCCTCGACACCCGGGACTTCTCCTTCGACGAGCCGGCGGCGGCGACGGGCCGACTCGCCCTGCGCTTCGTGCCCGGCAGCAGCATGGTGGTGGCCAACGACGGCTCGCTGGTGTCCACCTTGTGGCGCCGGCCGCGGTCGCCGGCGATCCCGTACCCCGGCCACAACGTCGAACCGCCGCGGCTGCGGGAGATGCCCGAAGGGTACTCGGGGGGCACCCTCGGGCCCTACCCGGGGGACACGACGGGGTTGGCCGACCTGGAGCTGAGCCCCGACGGAAGCCGTGGGGTGGGCCAGAGCGCCGCCGGGGTCTGGACGGTGGGCGGGGTGGGCCGCGAGCCGGTGCCGCTGCAGGCCGCCGAGGGCCTCACCTTGCCGGTGGTCTGGTCGCCCGACGGCCGCAGCTTCGCCGCCTGGGTGTCGACCGGAGAGCTCCGGGTGTGGGGGCTGGATGGTGGGCTCGACAAACGGTTCGTCCTCGATCGGCCCCGCAGCTTCGCGGTGGACGGCGGGCGCGTGTTGGTGGCCGGCGCGGACGGCCTGGTCCGGGTCTCCGGGGAAAAGGGCCTGCGCACGGTGAAGGGGATGTCTGACGTCACGGTGGTGGCGTTCGACCCTGCCAGCGCCGGGCGCTTCGGCTACGGGACGGGAACGGGAGAGGTGCGGGTCACCAAGCTTGCCGGCGCCGACGATGGCCTGGCCACCTCGGTGTTCTCCACTCCGGTCGCGGCCTTGGCCTTCCGCCCCGACGGCAAAGCGCTCGCCGCTGCGGCCGCGCGTGTGGGCGGGTTCGGCGCGTCGGTGGTGGTGCTCGACGAGCAGAACGCCGAGACGGTGGTGGCCGGGGAGGACGCCGAGCGTCGCCGCGCGAGCTTCCGGCTCGAAGCGGTGCCGCGGCGCATGGGGTTCCTGTCGGCCCGTCGGCTGCTCGTGGAAGAGCCGCGGACCCTGCGGGTGGTGGACGTGGTCGACGGCGTCGAGCTCCTCTCCACCCCGGGCGAGATCCAGTCCGCCGGGGCGTCCGGCCTCGCCGTGGTGGTGTCGGATCGGGAGGGTCGTGTTCGCCGGCTGCCGGTGGGCAACACCCCCCTGTCGTCGATCCCGCACGGGAGCCCGCTGGCGCTCTCCGGCGACGGACGGGTAGCCGCCACGGTCGACGGCGACACGGTCATCCTGTGGAACGCCATCACCGCGCTCCGCCGCCTCGAGCTGTCCCCGGCCAGCGGTCCGGTGGTGGCAGGCGCGTTCGACCGCGCCTCGGCGCATTTCGCCGCGCTCTCCGTGGCGGGCGGCATCGAGGTGTTCGACACCGGACTCGGCACCATCGTCGGCCACGCGCCCGCGCCCACCGGCGGGCAGTGGTTTCGCTTCAGCCCCGAGGGGAACTGGGTGTGGACCACCGCCGGCGACGACCTCGTCGGCTGGAAGACCGAGGACACCACCGAGGCGGCGCGGGTCCCGCTCCCGCCCGGCGCGCGGCTGGATCCAGTGCGGTCGCAGGGCCGCTTCCTCACCGTCGACCTCCCCGACGGAAGCCGGCTTTGGGTGGACAGCGCCGAGGACGCGCGTCGCCGGACCTACCCTGAGCGCGACGGCGAGCGGCCGCTCGCGGTCGGAGTGGCCGGCAAGGTGGTGGCGCTGGCGACGGAGCGGGGCATCGAGCGCGAGGATCTCGTCACCGGCGTCAAGCTCGGCCGCACCCTGAGCTGGGACGACACCGGCGTGGGCGCGGCCGCGAGCTTCACCCCCGACGGCAACTTCCTCGCCGTCGTCGACACGGCCAACGTGATCCGGGTCCTCGACCTCGTCACCGGGAAGCTGCTGCGGTCGATGGGCGCCGACGCCCCGCCGCTCACCCGGAGCGAAGTCAACCCCGTCATCGGGATGACCTTCGCCTCCAACGGCAGCCTGCTGTCCACGTACGACGCGAAGGGCATCCGGCG
>JAYVAS010000534.1:0-3837 GCA_043750895.1 Pseudomonadota bacterium | reverse complement strand
ACGCGGCGAGGGGGTCTCGCGTCGAGGGTAGCCGTTGCCGTCGCGTGGGGCGACGCGTCGAGGGGGTCTCGCGTCGAGGGTGGCCGTTGGCGTCGCGTGGGGCGACGCCCGGGCAGGAGCGGCTCGTGGTCCTCGCTCATCGGTGCGGCGCCCCGCCCCCCATCCCCCGCGTTAGACCGCCGCCCCCCCTGGAGCCCTCATGATCCCGCGCTACTCCCGCCCCGAGATGGTGGCCATCTGGACCCCCGAGCGGAAGTTCTCGATCATGCTCGAGGTCGAGCTGTTGGCCTGCGAAGCGATGGAAGCCCGCGGAGAGGTCCCCGCCGGCACCACCGCCGCCTGCCGTGAGCGCGCCCGCTTCGACGTGGCGCGGGTGGACGAGCTCGAGCGCACGCTCAAGCACGACGTGATCGCGTTCCTCACCAACGTGGCCGAGCACGTCGGGGAGCCTGCGCGCCACCTCCACAAGGGCATGACCTCCTCGGACGTCCTCGATACCGCGCTCGCGGTGCAGCTCAAGGAAGCGGGGGAGCTGATCCGCACCGAGCTGAACGCGGTCCTGGACGCGCTGGAACGACGGGCGCGGGAGCACGTGGACACGCTCTGCATCGGCCGTTCGCACGGCATCCACGCCGAGCCGGTCACCTTCGGGTGGAAGCTCGCCATCTTCTGGGACGAGCTGCGCCGCGGCCGGGAACGGTTGGACCACGCCATCCGCGACATCTCGGTGGGCAAGGTCAGCGGCGCGGTCGGCACCTTCGCCCACCTGGATCCCGAGGTGGAGGCGTTCGTGTGTGCCCGCCTGAACCTCACGCCGGCGCCGGCGTCGAACCAGGTGGTGCAGCGGGACCGCCACGCCTTCTACTTCCAGGTGCTGGCGCTGATCGCGAGCAGCATCGAGAAGATCGCGGTGGAGGTCCGCCACCTGCAGCGCACCGAGGTGTTGGAGGCGGAGGAGCCGTTCACCCCCGGGCAGAAGGGCTCTTCGGCGATGCCCCACAAGCGCAACCCCATCCTCTCCGAGAACCTGACCGGCCTCGCCCGGCTGATGCGCGGCTACGCGCTCTCGGCCATCGAGGACGTGCCGCTCTGGCACGAGCGCGACATCTCCCACTCCTCGGTGGAGCGGATGATTGGCCCCGACGCCACCGTGACGCTCCACTTCATGCTCGTGCGCCTGCGCGGGCTCGTGGACGGCCTCGTCGTCTACCCCGAGCACATGAAGCGTAACCTCGAGGCGTCCGGGGGCCTCTTCTACAGCCAGCGGGTCCTGCTCGCCCTGATCGAGACGGGGCTGTCTCGCGAAGAGTCGTACGCGCGGGTGCAGCGGAGCGCGATGCGCACCTGGTCGGAGGGCGTTGCGTTGCCCGAGCTGCTCGCCGCGGATCCCGAGGTGGGCGGGGTGCTCGGGGCCGAGGCGATCCGCGCCCTGTGCGACCCCCGATGGTACGTGCGCCGCGCGCGTGTCATCCAGGAGCGGGTGTTCGCGGCGAAGTAAAGGAGTGGCGGCGTGGAAGCACGGCGTGACTCACTCGGTGCGCATGCACGCCTGCGTCTCCGAGGAGCACACGAAGTTCTCCGCTGCGCCGAAGTCGGTGTAGGTGGTGTACGGGCCGCCGAAGGGGCCGATGGCGATGTCGTCGTCGCGGTTGTCGGTGTCGCCGCTGCCCCAGTCGGTGTTGATTGAGGTGAGGACGAAGGCGTCGGTGAGCCAGGCGCCGCCGCCGCCGTAGTACCCTTCGTTGTTGGTGCGCCAGGCGTTGGCGGTCACGGCGGAGTCGGTGAGAGTGAATTCGGTGAGCCCGATGTTGCCGCCACACCACGTGGAGATGCCTCCGCCGAGGTTGGCAGCGTTTCCGGTGATGGCGACGTCCTCGAAGCTCACCCTCGCTGAGCAACTCGAGACGGCGCCTCCGTTGGTCATGTGATACTCATTGTCGTTGTCGTAGACGTAGGGTTCGCCCTCGCCGCCCGAAAGCGTGAGATTCTGGACCCGGGTGGCCACGCCACCGATGGTCAGGACACCGAACTTGGGCTCTTCGTCAGGCAGGAGTACCGTGGCTTCGCGGCCAGCTCCCACGAGGGTCAACTCCGGCGCCGCCTCGACAGAATCCAGAACGGACGGAGCGATTTGCACCCGTCCAACGATCTCCCCCTCACAAACGAACACCGTCTCGCCACTCCTCGCCCCGTTCACGGCATCCTGGATCGTCGGTACTGGCCCCCGTCGCTCGGTCCAGGCCACGCCGCACGCGCAGGGGTCGTCCGAGGCGCACTCCGTCCCCGAGTCCTTCCCCGCGGTGCAGGCAAGGAGAAGAAGCGGAAGGCTAAAGCGTGCCACGAAGGTCTCCGGTGCCCCCATGGCGAGGCTCACTCCGTCCGGGTACACGCCTGCGTCTCCGAGGAGCACACGAAGTTCTCCGCCGCACCGAAGTCTGCGTAGGTGGTGTAGGGGCCGCCGAGGGGTCCGATGGCGATGTCGTCGTCGCGGTTGTCGGTGTCGCCGCTGCCCCAGTCGGTGTTGATTGAGGTGAGGACGAAGTCGTCGGCGAGCCAAGCGCCGCCGCCGCCGTGGTAACCCTCGTCGTCACCGCGGCCGGAGTTGTCGGTCACCGAGGAGTCGATGAGGGTGATGTCGGTGAGGCCCTCGAAGCACCAGGTGGCGAGGCCGCCGCCGAGGGTTGCCTCATTGCCGATGAGGCCAACGCTCTGAAAGTAGACGCTGGCGGCGCAGAGGAACAGCCCCCCACCGTAGGTTGCGGTGTTGTACGTGTCGTCAATGACTCGGGGTAGCCCCTTGCCCATGGACACCGTCAAGTTCTCGATGTGCACGCTTACGGCCCCTATTCCGACCACGTTGTAGGGAAACACGCTGGGGTCGGCATTGGGGAGAAGTGTCGTGGCGGCTGCGCCGGCTCCCTGCACCGTCAACTCCGGTAGGGACTCCTCCGTGTCCATATGTGACCGATCAATGTCGATGTTTCCCGCGATCTCCCCCTCGCACACGTAGATGGTCTCCCCACTCCTCGCCCCGTTCACCGCATCCTGGATCGTCGCCACCGGTCCCCGCCGCTCGGTCCAGGCCACGCCGCAGTCGCAGGGGTCGTCAGACACGCAGTCGGCGCCGGAGTCCTTCGCGGCGGTGCACGCGAGAAGCAGGAGGGGCAGGCTAAAGCGCGCCACGAAGGTCTCCGGTGCCCCAGTCGGCTACGCGCTGTACGATGCCGTCCAACTCACCTTGCAGGGTGGCTTCGCTGTAAGGGAGGTCGCCATAGAGCTCGGGGCCGGCCGGATCGACGTCCGGCTTGCGCCGGTCCTCCTCATCCCTCCAATACCTGTTGAACACGTAGATGACGCTGGCGTTGGACTCCAGGGCGCCTACTTCGCCGAAGTTGTAGACCATCGCCATGGTGCCGTCGAGGTGGCCCGTCTTGCGGAAGTCGTCGGCCCCGGCGGAGCGCCAGTGGGTCTCGAAGCCGAGGCATTGTTCGATGGTGGCGTCCCGATTCAGCCTGGGTGTCAGCATGTCGGCGATGGCGCTGGCGGACAGGATGGCGGAGTGGGGCACACCGCGCAGGTCCCGGGTGCCGAAGAGGTCGCGCATCAACAACGCCAGGTCGTAGACTGAGCACACCCAACCACTGCCGCCGAGAGCGTTCTCGAGGTTGAAGTAGGCGTAGGGTTGGTAGTCCGAGTACTTCTTGGTGACACGGCCGGCCGAACAGTCGGCCTTGACCACCGAGGTGGTGTAGCTGTAGCTGACCTCGGGCCAGTAACGGGCGTAGTACTTGACCTCGTTGGGCTGTCGATCGGCGAGGAGGGTTCGCGCCGGCGTGG
>JAYVAS010000533.1:0-13118 GCA_043750895.1 Pseudomonadota bacterium | reverse complement strand
GTTGCTCGCCGGCCACGGCGGCTGGTTCGGGTTCGTGTCCGCGCAGGGAGACCTGACCGCGACTGAGGCCTCGGTCTTCGCTGCGGCGGGCGGTTGGTTCCGCGAGGTCCAGGCGACCGCGATGACCAAGTGCTTCAAGATGGTCGTCCTCGAGGTGCTGCTCGACGCCGACGCGCTGCTGGAAGGGATGGATCTCGCCGAGCTCGCGGGGCGGGCACACGACATCCTCGTCCGCTCTCCTGAACTGTTCGAGGACCTCGATGGGGTGCGTGACTTCGAGGATCCACGCAACCCCGACCCGGCGACGTGGCTCGCCTATTGGCGCAAGAATCCGATCGCGGCTTGGTGCAACGGGTCGTGGTTCAAGCTGGATGGACCCCGCTTCGCTTCCCGGCTCCCGCAGGTGGACCCGGAAACTCTCGCGGCGCTGACGCGCGAGCTGGTGGACGCACGCCTCGCCATGTACCGGCGCAGGCGCGAAGGCGGCGCAGAGGCGGTGGACGCCAAGGTGTCGTGGAATCAACGCGACCCGATCCTGTTCCTCCCAACCGGCACCGGGCGCGATCGCCTGCCCGCTGGCGACGTCGACGTGCGCCTGCCCGACGGCTCCCCCTGGCGATTCCGGTTCGCCAAGGTCGCGGTGAACGTCGCACACCCCGTCGGACGCGACCGCAACGAGCTCCCCGACCTGCTGCGGCGCTGGTTCGGCGCACACGCGGGCCGCCCGGGCACGGACTTCCGCGTTCGCTTCCGACCGTCGCCCGACGGGTGGTGGGTGGAGCCGCTGGGCGAAGTGGTGGCGCTCGTGACCGAGCGCGGCCGCTTCGTCGCGTTCCCCACGCTGAAGGCGGCGGCGGGCTGGGCCGGCGCGTCCGAGCTGGCGCCGGAGCCCGGCGAGGTGCTCCTCCCGGGTCCGGTGAGTGACAAGCAATTCGCGGTGCGGGTGGCCGGCACGTCGATGGACGGCGGAGTGAACCCTCTTCACGACGGAGACTGGGCGATCTTCGAGTGGGCCCGCGGCCTCGGGATCGGCGCCCTGGACGGGAAGGTGGCGCTCGTCGGCGTGGGCGAGGAGGACGAAGGCCGCGAGTTCCACATCAAGCGTATCGTCCGCGAGGCCGAGGGCTTCGTGCTCCGCTCGGACAATGCGGAGGTCGAACCTCGCGCGGCGGCGGGCGCCATCCCCTACGCGCGGCTGGTTCGCGCGGTGCGCCCTGAGGCGTTGGCGCCCACTGAACGGACCACGGTCAGCGACATCGCCGCGGCGTTCGGCCTGTCCGGGACCCCCACTGGCCCGACCGCCAGGGCGGACGGCCACCTGTTCCTGCTCGCCGAGGGCCGCGACGTGTTGACGGCGCCCGACCGTTGGACGCATCGGGTGCCGGGTCAGCGCCCCGGGGAGACCGCGTTCGTGCTCGCCCGAGCTGATGCCGGCGCGCCGTGGACCTACCTCGGCGTGGGCCGCTGGCTCACGGACGAGTCCGCCTGGGCGTTCCGGGACCCCTCGCTCGGCGTCTGGCGAACGTTCTCCTCGGCCCGGTCCGCGTCCCGGTCGCTTCGGCGAAGGTGGTCGGACGCCGCCACTCGGCTCGCGGACCTCGCGCCCACGCGACTGGCTGAGGTCTGGGTCGAACGCGGGCGCCAGCGCGGTCGAGTCGTCGGGCGCGCCGCGCAGGGTGGGCTGCGCATCAGCGGCGGCGAAGGCGGCTTCGCGGAGCGGACGATCTCGCTGCTTGATCTCGGTTGGTCGCTCGCAGGCGAGGACGACGTTCGCGCGCGGGGCGGCGTGCTCGACGAGGCGCGCGTCAACCGGCTGCGCTACCTCGATGGCACTCCGAAGGGCGCCACGCGATGGATCGATACGGGGTGGGCGCTGGCGATCGTCGGGGCGCTTCGCGCCCTGCCGAGTGAGCCGTGATCATGCCCGCCTGGGTCGGTGCCGACGTACATCCAGCGTCTTCGATCAAGCCTCCGAGTGGTGGTACGACCGCCACATCCGAAAGGGCACACGCGCAACGCCGAGCGGGGCGACCGAGCGGGGCGGGATGCACTCGCAGAGTGGTCGGAGTTCGACGGCTCGGGCGGACCTTGTAGGGAAGGTGTGAAACGTTCGCCCGTTTCCTGATGACGGCCAGGACCGCAGACGGCGGACACGGCATCCGAGAGGCGCTCAGGTGCTGCTCTTTCGCACGACCGACGCCGAGAAAGACCTCGTTGCGCAACAGGCTGGCCGCCGCCGCTCTGGCGCTCCTCGCGAGGACCGGGTATCCTCCCGGCACGGCGTGGCCAACGCCGAACCCCACCGGACTCCCGCCCGAGTCCATCCCGGGGCAAACCGGACCCGGTCCGAGGCCAGCATCGGTCGAACCAACCTGCGGCTTTTCGGAGAGGGCGGACCCCGGGCAGTCGCGTGGAGGTTCTACTCATGTCCGACAACACCAAGCAGAAGAAGCTCACTCGCGCCCGCCAGAAGGCGACCGGCGAGTCGTACTCGACCGCGAGGCTGCACGTCCTCCAAGGCCGGCCTGACCCGGTTCGGGACCAGCCGCCCGGCGACGCTGAACCACCTGCCGGGCTTCGCGCCATCGTCGGGGCGGTCATCCAGCTCGCGACCGCTGCCGCCGACGGCAGCTCCTCGGCTGATCAGGCGCTCCGCGGCTACCTGACCGACCTCGCGCCCGGCGATCTGCGGAAGGTCGAAGTGCTGATGTACGCGGGTCGGAGCGACGGCGGCATCCGCGAGCTCGCCGCCGAGCTGCACCGCGACACGCACGAGATGACCGTCGATATCGTGGCAGACAAAGCACGGGTGCTCGCCGAGTACCTGGCCGAAGGCCTCCGCGTCGCGGCCGATGAGGGCATCCACCTGGACGGCGTTTGGCTCCGCAAGCCCTCGGCGAAGTGGGCGGGAGCTCCTGGGTCCGACTACGACCGCGCCATCGACGGGATGCGAGCCTGGGAGGCGCGGTTTGCCCCCCACCCCGACGAGCGTCGCGACGCCGCGGCCAAAAGCACGTGGGCGGCGCGGGAGGGTGCGAAGCAGGATCCGAGCGGCCACGCCTGCCTCCGGCGCCTCACCGACGAGGCCGGCGCCGAGCGGCACGCCGGCCCCTGCGTGCACCTGCCGGGAGCCGACCACAGCTCCATGTGGCTGAAGGAGGGCAAAGCTCACATCTACGTGACCCAGCCCTACGACCTGACCCAGGAGCGCCTCGACGAGATGTTCCGCGTCTGTCGGCGCCTCGGGCTCAGGCTGCGCGTGGACTCGGCGGTGGCGTGGCACAACCCCATGGCGGTCCTCATCGAGGTCCTGCGGGCGTAGCCGGGCCCCAGGCCCTCGCAGGCCGCGCAGACGGCGTTCAGGCCCCGGTAGCGCGGTGCCGCTTGAAGCAGGACTTCACGCGCCGACACGTCCCCCCAAACCTACCATCCAAAGCGGCGCGCGGCCCACGCACGGCGATGCCGATCCAACGCGGAGAGGTCGACGCCCATCCCCACGAGCGAGGTCGACCCGGTACGCGCTGCGGCCTCGAAGACGCGAGGGAGCGTCCCGGCCCACTGCGGGTCCTCCAGCAGCGTGCCCACGACGGTCCAGGCATCGCCGTAGTACTGCGGCTCGATCCGCTGGCCATCGCACAGGCGGGAGAGGGGCAGCGGGCGGGCGAGGCGTCCCCGGACCACCTCGGCCAGCGTAGCCTGCGGGTAGAAGCGCGCCTGGTACCAACTGGCGAGGCCCTCCTGGAGCCACTCCCCACCGTTCGGCAGGTTGGCGGCCTTGGACAGCAGCGCGTGCACGAACTCGTGGGCGTAGACGGGGCGCTCGGTGCCCTGCGCGGCGTCCCACGACGAGGTGCCGATGCCCTCGATGGTGAAGCCGTCGTTGTCCGGGGGCGTCACCTGTGCGGCGAACGCGGTCGCGATCTTGCGGACGCCGTCGCGGTATCCGGCCGGATCGGGGAAGACGACCAATGACACAGGCGCGGGAGGGGGGATCAGGAACGGGAGGTCGGCCAGTACGGCGTCGGCCACGGCATCGAGGCGGCTCGCGAGGGCCGCGCGGTCGAGCCCCGGCACCATCGAGATCACCGCCGCCAGGCGCCCGCGGGTCACCGTGCCGCCCGTCACGGTGGCGACGGCCGCGGGGGGGAGGAACGGGCTTCCTTCGGAGACGCCGATGTCGTCGAGCCAGACCTCGGTCGTATCGCGAAAAGTGAAGGACAGCGCCTTCACCGTCGACCACGACGGCGCGGGACCATCGCCCCGCCGCAGCCAGCCCAGCGGGATGTGCACGTCCTGCCAGGCGCCACCACGCAGATCGACGCGGCGCCAGAACGCGGCCCTACCCTCACCCGCGGGCAAGCGGACCTCGATGCTGGCATCGGACGCGGCGCGCGCGCGGAACGTCAGCTCGCCGTACCCGGTCCAGCTCACCGGCACGCGCCTCGACCCGATTCCCGACCCGGCCGCCGGTTTCACGTGGAGGCACCAGCCGGACGCGCACGCCTCCCGCGCGGCGGCCCCACCTCGCCCCATCTGCCACTGCTCGGCCAGCCCGGGGGCCTCGAAATCGAACAGGATCACCCCCGCCTCCCGCCGCGGACGTCGGCCTGTCGGACATGGCAGCGGTAGGCGTCGTGAGACATGGCCGGACAAGCTATCCCCTCTGCGCCCCGCGGCTTCTTTGCGGGCGACGGGGTAAAATGCGGCATGTCCAAAGACCACCAGATGGGAACCCTCTACGCACTAAGCCTCGGGCCGATTGAGACGGGGGAGGGCACCGCCGCGCTCGCCGCCATGAGGCGCCAGGTGCCCGCCGGAGCGGTTGCCGAGCGACGTCGCCATCGAGGTGGTCGTCAGCGGAGCGGTGCGTGCCAGCTTCGAGGGCGCGGTGCTAGGCGCAGCCGGCGAAACGTACGGCCTCGCGCTCTACCCCCGGACAGGTTCGGTCGCGAAGGTCGCCGCCGCAGTGGATGCAGGTCGGCCGCACGTCGCCGCGGAGGTGGAGTCCGTGAGCCTCACCTATGAGGACAGCCCGGCGTTCGCGGTCCGCGCGATCGAGGCCTGGTGCGGCTTGCCGATGGTGCCGATCGCGTTCGGAATGCGGCGGGGGCGTCCCCGGCCGATCGAGGCCGACGACGCGCTGGCGCTCGCCGTGACCCTGCATGCGATGTCGCTGGTGAAGGGGCACGCTGGCGAGACGGCGTCGCACACGCTCTCGGCGCCGGGGGTCGAGGTGGCGGTGATGGTGCGGCTGCCCGAGGCTTCATCGGCGTCGGTCCGACCACGGAAGCGGACGCGTCGACCACCGCGCTGAGCGCAGTCCGTCCAAAGCCGCGTGACCGACGCACCCGCTCGCATCGACGACCACCGCGTCCCCGGCCACGGCCGGCCGACGAGGAGTCCGCCCCCCCCCTACTGACGCCCGACCTCCCACGCCAACGGCTTGCCCTTCCCCACCACGAGCGACCCGGTGCCGCTCGACCCGCTGAACCGCCCCTCGATGCGCCCGGTTCCGTCCGTCTCGGTGAGCACCACACGCCCGTCAGAACCGACCCGCCCCACGTACCGAGAGGTGCGGTCGGTGATGCCCAACGTGACGGTGACGTCGGCGCGTAGCGCGTCGCCGGATCCCGATAGTCGGATGATGAACGGTCGCCCCCCCGCGCTCCCGACCCACGCCCCGGTCGGCACCACGGCCGCCGCTTCGGGCGCAGCCGCCCCGTCCTCCCCCGACGCAGCCCCGCCCGCATCGACCACACCGTCCCCGGTCGACGGCGCCGACACCGCAGACGCCGTCACACCGCCACCGGTCGCCGCGACGTCCACCGCCGGCACGCCCGACCCCGCCGGCAGGTCCGACCCTACCGCCGCCACCGTCCCCGCCCCCGAGCCGCCCTCCGCCGCACCCGGAACCCCGACCGATCCCGACGCCCCCCCCGAGACCCCTGGGCCCGCCACTCCCGGCACCGCGCCGGCCGGCACCCCGGCCACACCGCCCGCCGGCACCGCACCCGCCGGCACCGCACCCGCCGCGACCGCCACCGCCGGGTCGCCAGGTACCGCCCCGCCGGGTGCCACCGTGCCACCGTCCAGCACCGCGGTCCCGCCGGCTAGCCCGCCACCCGCGGCACCGGACCCGCCGCTGGCGGTCCCGACGGACCCAGCCACGTCGGACCCAGCCCCCTCGGACCCACTCACCTCCGAGCCACCCGACCCCCACCGCGCCACACCGAACCCGGCCAGCCCCACGCCAGCCACCACCAGCGCCCCCACCAGCACGCCCCGCCAGCGGGATGGCGGCGGGGACTCCGCGCGGGCCGGGGCCATCGAGGGCTCCGACGGCGGGTGCGGAAGCATGGTCAGGTTCGGGTCGGGGAGAAGCGTCTGGGACACCCCGGGATCGGTCTGCGGACGCCGCACCCCGTCGATGGCCACCGGCCGCGGCGGCAAGCGCCCCGCCGCGATATCGCGGAGATCCGGATCACCCGGGAACATCAACGCCGCCACCTCCGCTACCGACGCCGGGCGCCCGGCCGGGTCCACCGCCAGCATGAGACGCAGGGCCTCGTTGACCGCGTCCGAGACGCCCAGGATCGGGGGGACCACCGCGTCCGCCGGGTGTTCGTGTCCGAACGGCAATCGCCCGGCCAGCATCTCGTAGTAGAGCACGCCCAGCGAGTAGATGTCGGCCCGCGCGTCTACGGCCGCGGCGTCGCGGCGCTGCTCCGGCGCGACGTAGCCGGGGGTCCCCATCCCGAAGCCGATCCGCGTGGACGACACCGCCGCGTCCCGCGCCAGGCGCGCGATCCCGAAGTCGGCCACCTTGGGCAACCACCCGCCGGAGACGGGCGCCATCAGGACGTTCTGGGGCTTGAGATCCCGATGCAGGATGTCGATTTCGTGGGCGCTCGCCACCGCGCCGAGGATGTCCGCGAACACCAACTGGGTGTCACTGAAGGGTAGCGTCACCCCGATGGCGGCCAAGGTCGGGCCGTCCACGTACTCCATCACCAGGCCGTAGCCCCCGTCCACGTCCACGACGTCGAGCACATTGACGATGCAGGGGTGCTGCAAGGTCGCCTGGATCCGCCCCTCCCGTAACAGCCGCTCGGTCGGGAGCGGCGAGCGCGGTGTGAGCAGCTTGAGCGCGTACAACGTCCCCAAGCGGGTGTGCCGCACCCGGTAGACCGCCGCGGTCCCGCCCTCGGAGACGAGCCCCTCGACGATGAACCGCTCCCCGACCCGTGCGCCCGCTGCCAGCATCAGGGCTCACCCCTGCGGGCGCCAATCTGCGACACCTGCACGCCACCCGACACCAACAGCGCGTCCACCGGGTTGTTCACCGCCCACACGTTGTAGAAGACCCCGCCCGAGAAGGTCACCGCCTTGCGGGACCGCAGGTGGATGGCCCCGCCCACGGCCACCTTCTGCACCCGGAGCGCGGAGATCCAGTCAGGATCGGTGAAGTCCGTGGTCTCCACGTCGGTCCCGTTGGGTCGGAAGAACCACGCCACCTCGGGTCCGAACGCAACGAGGCCGCCGGGCGAGAGGATCAACTCGAGGAGCCCGTCCGTCTCCCACCCCGGGGCGTTGACGCCGTCGACCTGGTCGTTGGGAAACCGGTAACGGGCATCGCCCCCCACCGAGAAGCTCCAGTAGCCGCTCTTGCCCAGCCCCCCCGAGCGACCGACCCAGGCCGAGCCGCCGAGGTCGAAGGTCCCCTCGCCGAGGGTGGTGAGGCGATCGTGGTGTTTCCACGTCAACGCCCCGAAGCGGGCCTGCCCGCCCACGGAGAGCGTCAGCGGCCCTCCAGCAAGCTCGTCGAGCAGCATCCGCTTGACGCGCAGATCGACCACCCCGATGCCTTCGGTCTCCTTGCAGGTGTTCGCGCCCAGGGCCTCGCACAGCGGCCCGTCGGTGGCGTTGAGGTGATTGCTGGACCAGGGCACCGCGAGCTGGAGCTCCGTCCCCGGCGTGAGCCCGTACGAAACGATGGCCTTGACGGTGTTCTTGCTGATCCCCTGGTCCACGTCGATGACGTCGGGGGCGTAGCTCCCGGTCGAGGTCGCCAGGCGGGTGATGCGCTCGGTGTCGGCACCCAGGTACACGGACGCGGTGCCCGCCCCGACGGTCCAGGGGCCTTCACTGGCGTGAGCGGTACCAAGCAGTCCGGACAGCAGGAGAATGTGCACCGTGACCTCGGTGTTCGAAAATGGAGACAACCGTACCCGATACGCGGCACGCCGGGATCGAGATCGGTGTTCACCGCGTGATCTGTAGTCGCTGGCAGGCTGCGACCCCCCAGGCTTCGGTGACGCCACCGTCCGGCCAGTTGACGACCACCCGGTCGACCACGAGGTGGTCCCCGACGCCGAAGTGGGCCATCGGCGGGCCCGACGAGGACAAGGAGGTCCCGCCCGCGCGGACCCACCGGGTCTGCCGCGCCCCCTCGACCTCGATCTCCACCTGCGCCCCGATCCCCCACACGTTGGGCCCGTCCTGCTGCAGATCGACCTGAAGCCAGCCCCCTCCCCCGCCCGTCTGCACATCGGCGGTCGCGACCCCCCACACGTCCCGCCGCAACAGGTCGAGCAGGCCGTCTCCGTCCAGATCGGCGACCACGACGCCCCGGTCGACCTCGGGGGGGAAGGTGCCCCAGGCGGGCGCGACCTCGGTGAAACGCCCGTCGGCCCCGCGGTGCAGGATCGACAAGGGCTCCCGATCCGGCGGGATGGTCCCCCCGTGGGGTGGTCCGTCGACGGTGATGATCTCGTCGGTGCCGTACGCGACCACGGCGTCCAGCCGTCCGTCGGCGTCGAGATCCTCCAGCTCGGCCCCCCACGCCACGAGCTGGTCGGCCTCGACGTCGTTGACGATGCCCAGGCTCTGCGCAGCATCGAACCAAACGTGGGGAGCCGCCGACTCGAACATCCACAACCGCCCCCAGTCGGTGACCAACAGGTCGGGCAGGCGGTCATCGTTGAGGTCCCCGATGCCGAGGCCCATCGCGCCGGTCATCGACACCCCGAGCCCGGACTCGGCGGTGATGTCGGTGTAGTGGCCGGTGCCGTCGTTGATGAGCAGGGCGTTCCCGAGGCCCACATGGCCCTTGTCGTTCACGAAGAACAGGTCCTGGTCGCCGTCACCCTCCGCGTCCAACCAGCTGGCGAGAAAGGTGAACTCCGCCTGGGCGTCGCCGATCAGCCGGTCGCAGCGGTCCACGAAGACCCCGGCGCCCACGTTCTCGAAGAGCCCATTGTAGCAGGCCGGCGGCTCCGCCCCCTCGGCGACGAACTCCCCCCCGAGCCGCCCTACCACGAGGTCGAGGTCGCCGTCTCCCTCCATGTCCCCCCAGGCGGCCGAGTACCCCTGGAGCTGCCATCGGGGGATGCCCGCGGTCTCGGTGACGTCGTGGAACGCGCCGAGCTTGTTGAGGAGCAGGCTGCCCCCGGCGCCCGCCGCCACCACCACCAGGTCGAAGTCGCCGTCCCCGTCGAAATCGCCGGCTGCGGAGCCGATGCCGCGCTCGTTCTCGACGGGCAGCGCGGCCGAGGCGTCGACCATCGTGCCGTCGGCCGTCTGCAGGTAGAGCGCATCCTGACCGTACTGGGGAAGGAAGACGTCGAGCCGGCCATCGCCATCGAAGTCGGCGACCGAGGCGCCCCACCCGGCGATCTGCTCCTCGGTGCCTGCCACCTGCTGCGCCCAGGCTGGCCCCCAGCCGGCTACCTCGAATCGGGTGCCGCCCGGCTCCCCGCAGGACGCCGGATCGAGCTCCCCCGGGATCGCGGTGTCCACCGCGGTGGGACCGCACCCCCACCCACCGAAGAGCCCGACCTGGAGGAGCAGGAGTAGGCGCCGAAACTCCATGCGCTCATGGTACGCCGTCCGTCACCCCCTCGTCACCCACCGCCTTCAAAAGGGCCGGTACGGCACCCCACGCCTCCGCGACCCGACGCTCGAGCCACACCGGATCCAGCGACGCCGTGACCGGCCCCCCGGCCGGCGCCCGATTCTGGTGATGGGCGCTGCCGTCGAGGGTTTCGAGCGGGACCCCGGCGAAGGCCGCGAGGGTGGGCAAAACGCGCGAGAGAGCCTCGGTGCGCAGGAGGAGGCGCCGCGTGGGCGGGAGCGCGGCCAGGGTCGCGGCGGTGCGCGCAGACCAGAAGCTCAGGTAGCGGTCGGCCAGGCCGGGCAGCGCCGCGCGGAGCGCCCCTTCGGACCTGAAGGCGTCCGGCTCGTAGGCCCCGAACATGTGCCGCCCCAGGCGCACCTGCCAGTCCGGCACCTGCCCGCCGGCGTAGCGCGCCCGATTGCGCACCATCATCGCGAGCAGCGAGTCCAACCACGCCCGCGGCGCCCGGATGGGCAGGATGAACCGGGCATCGGGGAACAGGTCCACGAGGGTGGAGACGTAGAAATGGTGGAACGTGGCCGCGTCCAGCTCCAGCGCCGCTTCGGCGTCCCGCGCCAGGAGCAGGGACCGGAGCTCGGCGTCCGTCGCGCCCGCCGCGAGCCGCTCGGCCATCGCTTCGAACCGGTACTCGTGCCCGGACCGATACCGCTGGAACAGCTCGGCCAACGTGGTGGAGCCGGTCTTCGGGAGCCCGACCACGAACACCCGGAACCGCCGGGGCCCCGCTGCGCCGACGTTCCAGGTGCGACCACGTTCTTCGGGGCGGGGGCTCACCCGGGTAGGATACCCCGATGGCCGTCACCGACACCGAAGCCCTGGCGCGCCTGCTGTGGACCCGCGTCCTCGCGCCCTGGTTCGGGTCGCGCCCCGATCTCACCCTCGAGACCCCGGTGTTCCTGCCGCGCTCCGTCACCTTCCCGGTGCGCCACCCCGGCGGCGAAGCCCGCCTGCGCGTCGAACCCGCCGGCCCGGGCCCCGCCCTGGCGAGCGGCCCCTCGCTCAGGGTCATCGCCGAAGGGGTCGCCGCGCCGGCCCTGGACGCCCTCGCCCGCGCCCTCGCCGCCGTCGAGGTCGCCCTCTCGCTCCCCGCCGCCCCGCTGACCGCCGCCCCGCGCCTCGAGCTGTTCATCGTCGACGGCTGCACCCTGTCGTGCTCCTTCTGCTGCGAATCCACCCGCATCCAACGCCACACCCGGATGCCGTGGGAGGAGATCTCGCGGCGCCTGCACGCGGCGGCCGCGGCCGGGGTGCGGGTGGTGCAGTTCATGGGCGGAGAAGCAAGCCTGCACCCCGACTTCCCCGAAGCGCTCGCGTTGACGCGGCGCCTCGGCATGGGCACCTACACCATCACCAACCTGCTCCGCTGGGAGGACCGCGCCTTCGCCGAGGCGGTCGCGCCCCACCTCGACGAGGTGATGATCAGCATCCACGCCGGCGATCGTGTGGCCGGGCAGACGATCACCGGCCGGGCCACCTGGTGGGACCGCTTCCGCCGCGCCGCCCGGAACGCCCGCGCGACGCTGCGGGCCCGGGTGAAGCTCTCCACCGTGGCCTCCATCGCCAACGTCGACCAGCTCGAAGAGATCGTCACCCTGGGGCTCTCCTTCGCACCGGTCACCTGGGTCATGGGCAACCCCGTTCCGGTCGCCGCGGCCCGGGCCGACGCCATCGACACCGGCCTGCGCCTGGACCACCAACGGGCCCTCCGCCCCCTCTGGACCCGGTTGCAGCGCCGGTGCGCCGACGCCGGCTGCCGCCTGGTCTTCTTCTGTGTCCCCCACTGTGTGCTCGGCCCGTCGCTCTGGGAGATGAGCCACGACGACCTGGTCGACAACCAGGACCTCTCCGACGAAGCGCCCGCCGACTCCGCCTCAACCTTCTTCTGGTCACAGGCCGACTTCCTCCACGCCCCCCGGCCCGTCACGCTCGCGCGCACGCGCCCCGCCGCCTGCACCGGTTGTGCGCGCCGCACCCGCTGCGGCGGCTATTTCGGCGACTACTTCGCCCGCCACGGCGACGGGGAGCTGCAGAGAATCCCGACGGACTGAAACGATCCCGCGGGGGGCGGCATCCGTACCGCAGTTGGAGCCCCCATGACGCCCCGTGTCCAGATGCGCTTCGTGTCCCGTCGCACCGTCCTGACCAGCGCCGCCGCGGGGGCCGCCGTGCTGAGCCTGCCCGCCTGCGACACCGACCCGAAGGACACCGGCGAGGTGGTCACCGACTCGATCGACGGCATCGCCCCCATCACGTCCAACGACGACTTCTACGTCACGAGCTGCTGTGGCACGCCCCCCATCGACCGGGACAGCTGGACCCTCACCTTCCGCCACGACGGGGAGGCCCTCGCCACCGCGGACATGGTGAGCTTCGAGAGCCTGACCGGCCGCGACCGGGAGCACACCCTGCAGTGCATCGGCGCCAGCACCTCCAACCAGGCGATCTCCAACGCGATCTGGACCGGTCTCCCGCTCACCGAGGCGCTCGACGCCCTCGGGGTGAGCGTCCCCGACGACGCCATCGAGATCAAGTTCACCGGCGCCGACGGCTACACCACCTCGCTCCCCGTGTCCGACCTGGACAAGCCGGTGTGGATCGTCTGGCGCATGAACGGGGAGCCGCTCCCCGAGAAGCACGGGAGCACGGTGCGGCTCCTGGTCCCCGGTCGGTACGGGACGAAGAACCCCAAGTGGATCACCGACCTGGACTTCACCACCACCACCTCGCTCGGCTTCTGGGAGAGCGTCGGCTGGTCGAACACCGCCGAGTACCAGGCCAACACCTTCGTGAAGATGCCCTTCGACAACGCCACGGTGGCCCCCGGCACCGTAGACGTCTTCGGGACCGCGTACGCAGGGTCCGACCCGATCACCCGCGTGGAGATCTCCCTGGACGACGGCGAGACCTGGACCGACGCCGAGCTCACCTACCAGAACGGCGCCGACGTCTGGACGCTCTGGCGCTACACCTGGGAGGCGTCCGCCGGGGTCTACCGGGTGCAGGCGCGCTGCACGACGGCCTCAGGCGGGACCAGCGGGGGCGAGTTCGCCACCGGCAACCTGGACGGCTGGGACGGGAGCATGACGGTGGACGTGGAAGTCGTGGCCTGAGGGCCCGTCCGGAAACAACCATTGCATTCGGCCGCCGCTGCATCCCCGATCCCGGCGTCGCTCGTCGGTCACATGTCGGCGGACATGCTCCC
>JAYVAS010000532.1:0-4497 GCA_043750895.1 Pseudomonadota bacterium | reverse complement strand
GTGCTGCCGTTCTTCTGCAGCAGCTCGGTCAGCTCCCGCATCGCGTGCTGGGCCTGCGCGACCGCCATGCCGTAGCCGGGGACCACCACGATGGACCGGGCCGAGCGGAGGATGTCGACCACGTCGTCGGTCGTGCCCGAGTTGACGCCCTTCGCGGCGAGGCGTTTGGCCTCTTCGCTGGCCTCCCCGCCGCCCGTCTCGGCGCCGAACCCGCCCAGGATGACCGACCAGATGGACCGGTTCATCGCCTTGCACATGATGTAGGAGAGGATCGCGCCCGAGCTGCCCACCAGCGCGCCGGTGGTGATCAAGAGGTCGTTGCCGAGCAGGAAGCCCGTCGCGGCGGCGGCCCAACCCGAGTAGCTGTTGAGCACGCTCACGACGACCGGCATGTCGGCCCCGCCGATGGCCATGACGAGGTGCCAGCCGAGCAGGCCGGCGACGGCGGCCGTGAGCAACAGCGGCAGCGCGCTCTGGCTGACGACGAACCAGGCGCCGAGGGCCACGATGATGACGACCAGCGCCACGTTGAACGCGTGGCGGGCCGGGAGCACCAGCGCCTTGGAGCGGATCAGCTCCTGGAGCTTGCCGAAGGCGACGATCGAGCCGGTGAAGGTGATGGCGCCGATCAGCACCCCCAGCCAGGTCTCGACGAGGTGGATGATGCGCAGCCCGTCGAGCTTCGCGGAGGGGTTGGCGTAGTAGCCGGCGAGCCCGACCAGCACCGCGGCGACGCCGACGAAGCTGTGCATGCCCGCGACGAGCTGGGGCATCGAGGTCATCTCGACGCGGAGCGCGAGGACCGAGCCGATCGCACCGCCCGCCACCATGGTGACGAGGGCGACGGGGACGTTGTTGGTCAGGGCCAGCGAGGCGAGCCCGGCGAGGCCCATCCCGATCATGCCGTACAGGTTGCCGCGCTTGGCCGACACCTGATTGGAGAGGCCGCCCAGCGAGCGGATGAACAGCACCGCGGCCACGAGGTAGGTGAGCGCGATGTACCAGGGGATGGTCTCGTGGTGCATGCTAGCGCTTCCGGAACATGGCGAGCATGCGCCGGGTGACGAGGAAGCCGCCGGCCACGTTGATCGACGCGACGAACAGGGCGATGGCGCCCAACCACGTCGGGAGGTCCATGGTGGGCGAGAGCGCGATCATCGCCCCCACGACGATGATCCCCGAGATGGCGTTGGTGACGCTCATCAGCGGGGTGTGCAGCGCTGGAGACACGTTCCAGATGAGCTGCCAGCCGACGAAACAAGCGAGGATGAACACCGTGAGGTGTTGGATGAAGGCGTCCATTAGGTCGCGTCCGGACGGAGGATGGCGCAGGCCTTGGTGACCTCCTCGGTGAAGTCGGGCTTCCAGCCCTCCTTCCCGTGGAGGTGGGCCAGCAGGTTGAGCACGTTGCGCGCGTAGAGCCGTGAGGCGTCTTGCGGCATCCGGCTCGCGAGGTTGGTGTAGCCGAGGATCTTGACGCCGTTGACGTCCACGACCTCTCCGGCGCGGGTGAGCGCGCAGTTTCCGCCCTGCTCGGCGGCGAGGTCCACGATGACCGAGCCCGGCCGCATGGCCTTGACGGCCTCTTCGGTGAGCAGGCGGGGGGCGATCTTCCCGGCGATGAGCGCGGTGGTGATCACGATGTCGGTCGACTTGCAGATCTCGTTGAAGAGCTCCTGCTCCCGCTTGAGGATCTCGGCGCCGACGTCCTTGGCGTAGCCGCCCTTGTCTTCGGCATCGACCTGCGGCATCTCGATGGTGAGGAACTCGGCGCCGACCGACTTGACCTGGTCCTTGACCGCGGGCCGGACGTCGAAGGCCTTCACCTGCGCGCCCATGCGCTTGGCGGTGGCGATGGCGGAGAGCCCCGCCACGCCGACCCCGATCACCAGCACCTGGGCGGGGGGGACGGTGCCGGCGGCGGTCATCAACAGCGGCATGAACTTGGGGAAGACGTTCATCGCCTCGAGCACCGCGCGGTACCCGGCGATGTTGGCCATCGACGAGAGCGCGTCCATCTTCTGGGCGCGGGCAATTCGGGGCACGGCCTCCATCGCGAGCGCCGTGATGTGGCGCGCGCGCAGCCGGCCGATGCAGTCCTCGTCCTCGCTCGGGTAGAGGAAGCTCACCAGCCAGGCGCCCTCCTTCAGCAGGTCCGCCTCGTGGCGGCCGTCGGCGAGGGCGCGCGGGCGCTGCACCTTGACCACCAGATCGGCGGTGGCCCACACCTCGGCGTGGTCTACGATCGTGGCTCCGGCGTGGGAGTAGTCGGTGTCGGGGATGGAGGAGGCGGTGCCGGCCCCGGCCTCGACCACCACGGTGTGACCGCGGTCGATGAGCTTCTTCACCGTTTCGGGGGTGGCCGCGACGCGACCCTCGTCCGCTCGTGATTCGCGGGGAACGCCGATCCGCACCTGTGAGGCTCCTGAGGCCGCGTAGAGAACCACCATTGGGGGTGGATCGTCAAGGGTTTCGGTACGGAACCGCACGGTACCGGAGCGGCTCGCGGCCGATCTCGCCGCGCTCCGGGTCAGGCGGGAGCGCGTCCCCGGCCGGGGTCGGCTATCCTGCGTCCGTGAACCTCCTCCTCGCCCTCCTCGCCTGCACCGACGCCAAGGACGACAGCACCGCGGTGGTCACCGACACGACCGACACCACCGTGGACACCGACTCGGGGACCGACACCGACTCTACCGGCGACTGCACCGTTCCGCCCCCGACGGTGACCATCGTCGGTCCGGTCGACGGCGCCACGTTCATCGAGGGCGCCGACGTCACCCTCGAGGCCAGTTCCACGTGGAACACCCAGGTCGCCCAGCTCACCTGGTCGGTCGACGGAGAGACGGTGGCCGCCGAGACCCTGGGCGGAACCGACACCGCCAGCCCCCCCCCGGTGTGGGTCGCGGCCGGCGTCGGTGCCCACACCATCGCCGCCACCGTGGTCGACACCTGCGACCAGATGGGCGCTGCGTCGGTCGAGATCTCGGTCTCGGCGGCGACCTCGTCGTGGACCGTCTACGGCTCCGACTGGGGGGTGCCGACGGCCGCCTGGTACGGGCTCTCGGTGGGCCTGGACGGGACGGTGTGGGGCGCCACGTCCGCCGGCCTGGTCCGCTTTCGGCCCGACGCCGCGGAGCTCTGGACGCTCACGGAGGCCGACGGCCTCACCTCCGACTACCCGCGCGCGGTGCTCGCCGCGTCGGACGGCACGGTCTGGATCGGGCACATCGGGGACACCAAGCGGCAGGGCGAGCAGGTGCTCCCCAACGCCGACGGCACGGTCACGCTGATCCGGCCCATCGACTACACCGAGTCCAGCGAGATCACCGCGGTCTACCGGATTCGAGAGGACGTCTCCACCGGCGACATCTGGATGGGCGCCAACGAGGGCATCAACGTCTGGGACGCCGAGCTCGGCGTGTTCGCCGAGCACGCCCACCCCACGCACCCGCACAGCAACACCTACGGCGTGGCCTTCACCGACGACGGCTACCAGTGGAACCTCGACACCTACCAGGTCTCCCGCTGGAACTACTCCGACGACGGCGACCTGAGCCCCTCCGCCGACCTCGTCGACTACTGGGTCCCGTGGCCGGTGAAGGTGGAGACGCCGGTGTACCTCACCGACGCCGACGGGCGCGGGGCCGAGGTGTGGGGCGTCAGCTCGACCTACGGGGTGGCGCATTTCACCACGCCGGCCGACGGGAGCCTCCCGGCCACGGAGCTGCTGGGCGCGCCCTTCCCGACCAGCGCCTACGCGGTGCGCTTCGACCTGCTCGGGCGCCTCTGGATCGGCGGGAGCGACGGCCTGTACTTGTGGGCTGACGGGAAGATGAAGCTCTACCAGGACGATCTTCCCGATCCGAGGGTCCAGCAGATCGCCGTGGACCCGACCTCGGGTGACGTCTGGGTGGCGACTTCTTACGGGTTGGTGCGAATCGTCGGGACGCCTTAGACGCGGCCCCGAATCCGGTGACCCATGGTTCTCTTCGCGATCCTTGCCTGCGGCAGCGACACCAAGATCGACCGGGTCAACGACGCCCCCACGGTGGTGATCACCGCCCCGCTGGACGACGCAGCCTACCGCCAGAGCGCAGCGCTGATCGGGTTCGTGGGCGAGGTCGGCGACGAGCATGACGAGGCCGAGGAGCTCATCGTCACCTGGTCGATCGACGGCGGGGCCGAGCTGAGCCTGGACGTGGACAGCGCGGGCGCGGTCCGCTGGGAGCTGGATTCGCTCGCGCTCGGGCTCGGGGAGCACGTGGTGCGGCTCACGGCCTTCGACCTCGACGGGGCCGGCGCGTACGACGAGATCCGCTTCACCCTCGGCGGCCCGCTCGGCCCGCCGCTGGTCGACATCACGGCGCCGGCGGACGGTACGGTCGAGCTGGTGGGCGAGACGATCTCCTTCATCGGCGTCGCCTCCGACACCACCACGCCGGTCGAGGCGTTGGCCTTCGCCTGGTCCTCCGACCTGGACGGCGCGCTTCCGAACGC
>JAYVAS010000531.1:0-3508 GCA_043750895.1 Pseudomonadota bacterium | reverse complement strand
GCGAACCGGGACCGGGTGACCCACCAGTCGCGCCCCGCTCCGTGGAGGGCCAGGTCGGGACATCGACGACGTGCGCTTCGCCGAGACCGGTCGGTGGGTCGGGGGTGGGTCGAACCAGCACCGGCGGGCGACGGTGTTGCCGGCGACGATGGTGGTCGGGGTCGGGGCCCTGCCGGTGCCCGGGGCGCGGATCACGTTGGCGTGGGTGGGGTTGGCCAGGCTGGTGTGCGGGGAGCACGAGGTGACGCACCGGTGCGCGAAGCTCGCGATCGAGCAGGGCGGGCTGCGGATGGAGCAGTGGCTCGCGGAGGGCATCGGAGAGCTGGCCGTCGGACCGGCCTACGGCCCCTTCGGCCGGTGGATGGTCGGCTGGCGCGGCGGGGACCGGACCTTCCTGCACACCCCCGCACCCATCGCACTGCCCGACGTGGTCCTCGATGAGGACGGGGCCCCGGACGTCGGTCTCCGGGGCTGAATGGATCCGCCAAAGGGGTCAGACCCCCGATCGGATCCATTACCAACGGACCAACGCTGGTACTTCCTTCACCCTCCGCGTCAATCTGACGCCCCGGCGGGCCGTCGCCGGCGCCGAATCGCGGAAACTTGAGGTTTGCCCGCGCCAAACGGAACCAGAGGGGGTCAGACCCTCGATCGGATCCATTCCCCAGGGACCAACGCCAGGAATCCACCACTCGGGCAAAACGACCCCACCGACACCCTCCGGCGACGCTGAAAAACGCACGTTCGACCGCACCAGACCGCGCCCGAGGTGGCCTCCACCGTCCGAGAAATGGATCCGGGTTGGGGTCAGACCCCTCTGGAGATCATTTCCGTCACACCGCGCGCCGCGTGATCGTAGAAGGTGGCAGGCACGGCGACTTACAGGACGGGATGCTCCTCGCATTCTTCACGGCATCGGCCGCGCCGATTGTCGACCTCTGGGCCACCACGCCCGCCGCCGAGACCGCCGTGGCGACGTACGGCGTCCCGACGTCCAGCGACGCCACCCAGACAACCTACACCGCCCAGGACCCGAACTTCGCCTTCGACGTCGGCCTCGGCGCCACCGCCCAGTTCGGCACCCTCGCCAACGGCGCCGTGACCGTGGACGGCGCGCTCAACCTCTACTCGGCCGAGTGGGAGCGCACGCCCCTCGACTACCGCATCGCCACCTGGAACTTCCGCCTCGGCGTGGGCTGGCGCCAGTGGTTCCCGACCGCCTCCCCGCTCGCGTTCTACGGCGAAGGCGGCATGCTGCTCGGCTGGGAGCTCTTCCTCCCGCTGTGGTCTTCCGCGCAGTATCAGCTCGGCCCCGGCACCTACGCCCGCCTCGGCCTCGCGATCGGCCACGGCAACGTCCGCCCGCTCCTCGGATTCAAGCTCGGCGCCTCGCTCGGCGCGGGCCGCACCACCATCACCGCCACCGGACCCTCGGCCTTCCAGGCCGAGTGGCACTCGAGCCACGCCTACGCGATGGTCGAGCTCGGCGTCGCCCTGCACCCCTCCCCTGAAGCCACAACCCCGGAGACGCCATGATCCTCCTCCTCGCCACCTCCCTCGCCCACGCCTTCTGCGGCGCCTACGCCGGCTCGGCCGACCAGGACATGCCCACCAACGCGCGCTCGGAGGCGATCCTGGTCCGGGACGGCACCTCCACCACCCTGACCCTCGCCGCCGACGTCGAGGGCGACGCCACCGACTTCGCGCTGCTCCTGCCCATCCCGGAGGTCCTGACCCCGGACGACGTGCGCCTCGTCGACCCGAACCTGGTGGACCTCGTGTCCACCTACGGCACCCCCCGCGCCGTCGTGTACACCTGCGAGGACGCCCTGACCGTCTCCGGCCCCAACCTCCCCCTCGGGTGCGCCGGCAACATCGGCTGCTCCGACAGTCAGCTCTCCCTCGGTAAGGACTGGGGCGGCACGATCGCCAACAGCGTGGTCATCGAGGCGGCGTTCACCGTCGGCGGCTACGAGCTGGTCGTGCTCTCGGCCGAGCAGTCGTCCGACCTGTGGGGTTGGCTCGACCAGAACGGGTATGCGATCCCCGCCTCGGGACAGCCGGTGCTCCAGGAGTACATCGACCAGGGCGTCTACTTTCTCGCCGCTAAGATCAACCTCGACGCCGTCCCCGACGGCGCGATGATGCTCAACCCGCTGCAGCTCCGCTACCACGCCGACGCCTTCGCGCTCCCCATCCGCATCGGCACCATCTCCGCCGCCGGCGAGCAGGAGGTGCTCCTCCACGTCTTCAACGACGAGGCCGACGGCCAGGCCGCGATCGCCAACTACCCCGAGGTGCGCCTCGACCGCGACTGCATGTGGCCGGACGACGTCACCGACTTCAGCGACTGGTACAACGGCCGCCTCTCGGACAACCTCGGCGGCGACCAGGGCATCGCGTGGACGCGCGAGCACTCCTGGCCCGTCTACTCGAACGTCCAGAACTACCACTGCGACCCCTGCACCGCCTCGGGGGACTTCACCTACGATCAGCTGGCCGCGCTGGGCACGCCCAACCTGTGGGAGGAGGTCCACTACACCCGGCTCCGGCTCCGCTACCTCCCCGAGGACGCCACCGAGGACCTCTCGCTCTACTTCGACGGTCAGACCGGCGTGAAGGACCAGTCCCGCTACATCGAGTACGCACACGCGCTCGAGTTCCTGTTCCCCATCTGCGACCTCGGCTGGGCCGAGGAGCCTGGAGAGTGCGAAGCGACCCGCACCAGCGCCGACCCGCGCTACACCGGCTGCGCCGCCTACAAGGGCCCGCTCGGCTTCGCGGTGGCGTTGGCCGCGCTCCTGATCCGGCGCCGGCGCACCTGATCGCGGGCCGCACGGACGCCCTGCGCGCGCGCACGCAAACGCCCCGGTTCACTCTCGTCTCGAACCGTCACCACCGCGCACGACGCACGCCGTCCTCGCCGGATCGGTGCCGGGTGCCATACACTCGGACGCATGAACCAGACCCTCGACAAGCCGGCCGTGATCACCCTCCTCAACCGCATCATGGAGCTGGAGCTCGCCGGCGTCGTCCGGTACACCCACTACGCCCTGATGGTCTACGGCTACGGCCGCATCCCCATCGTGGCGTGGCTGGACGACCAGGCGAAGATGGGCCTCGCCCACGCGCGTGAGGTCGGTGACCTCGTGACGTCGCTGGGCGCCCATCCCAGCCTCGGCATCGGGCCCCTCCTCGAGACGCACAAGCACGACATCGGCGACATCCTCCGCGAGTCGCTGGACCACGAAGCCACGTCGCTCGCGGCCTACTACGAGCTGCTCGCCCTCGTGAAGGACCGCGACGTACGCCTCGAGGAGTTCGCCCGGGCCTCCATCTGCGAGGAGCTGGCCCACCGGGACGAGGTGGACAAGATGTTGCGGAAGCCAGGCTCCACGGAGCCGTACTCGGCCTGAGGGCCCGTCCGGAAACAACCATTGCATTCGGCCGCCGCTGCATCCCCGATCCCGGCGTCGCTCGTCGGTCACATGTCGGCGGACATGCTCCC
>JAYVAS010000530.1:0-5422 GCA_043750895.1 Pseudomonadota bacterium | reverse complement strand
AAGGCTTTCGCCGACGCTCTTCGAGCGTTCGTCGGTCACATGTCGGCGGACATGCTCCCTCCTCGCTCCTTGGCCTCGGGGCGCATCGACGCCCTCGGTGCGACACGGTTGTTTGCGGACGGGCCCTGAGCGGTTGCGCGCGGCTGCGCGGCGGCTGCGCGAGGCCGCTCGGGTGCGACCCGCCGATTACGCTGTAGCGGAACCGAGGGACTCGATGATCCGTACCTTGATCGCCAGCGCGCTCGTCTTCACCGTCGCGCGTCCCGCCTACGCCGCGTGCGGTGACAACCATCTGGACGCGGAGGAGACCTGTGACGACGGCAACACCGACGTCGGCGACGGCTGCGGAGCCGACTGCCTGACCGAGCCCGGTTGGGAGTGTGTGGTGACCGAGTTCCTCCTCGACCACACCGAGTCCCTCCCTGACGACGGGCCGCACAGCGCGCCCGACTGGGTGCTCTCCGAGGATGGCCGCACCATCGAACAGAGCATCAACTCCTACGCCACCGTGTACGCGTCCACCCTGCCGATGATCGGCATCACGGTGACCTTCACCCTCACCGTGGAGTCGGGCTCGGACGACGACTTCATCGGGTGGGCCTTCGGGTTCGAGGAGGGCGAGCTGACCTCCAAGACCGCCGATTGGTGGGTCTTCGACTGGAAACAGGTGGACCAGTCGTACGGGAGCTGGGGCCAGTCCTACGACGGCCTCGCGTTGTCGCACGTGGTGGGCGCCACCTCAGCGGCAGACCTCTGGTCCCACACCGGCACGGTGAGCGAGTACGCGCGCGCGGCGACGATCGGCTCCACCGGCTGGGTCGACTACCAGACTTACACCATCGAGATGACGTACAACCTGGGCACCATTCAGGTGTGGGTGGACGGCGTCCTGGAGTTCGACCTCGCGGGGACGTTCCCGGAGAGCAACTTCTCGTTCTACGCGTTCTCGCAGCAGAGCGTGTCCTACACCCTCGTCGAACCCTCGGCCGCGACGGTGTGCCTCGCGCTCGACACCGACAGCGACGGGCTGACCGACCCCGACGAGTACGCCCGGGGCACCGCGGTGGACAACCCGGACACCGACGGAGACGGCTACGGCGACGGAGACGAGGTCGCCGCCGGCACCGATCCCCTCGATCCCCACGACCCCGACGGGCCCGTCGACACCGGCACCACCGACACCGCGACCACCGACTCCGGAACCACCGACTCCGGAACCACCGACACGGACGATACGCCCGGCGACACCGCGGGCGGCGACGACACCGGCGACGGCGAGGCGCCCGCCGGGTCCTGTGGGTGCAACGACCCCAAGGCGCTGCTGTTCCTCCCGTTCCTGGCGTTCTTGCGCCGGGGCCGGCGCCGCTACGGTGCGGCGGCGAGCCCCGCCGCGCGCACGACCTCGTGCAGCAGCGCCCGAAACCAGGTGTAGCGCGGGTCCCCCTCCTGCCGTGGATGCCAGGACACCACCATCTGGAGCGGGGCGAGTTGGAGAGGGGGCGCCCGCACGACATAGGAAGAACCGTCCGTTCTCCCCACGACAAAGCTCGACGGCAGCGTCACGATCCGGTCGGAGTCCCGGGCGAGGGCGAGCGCGAGCCCGAACGACGTGACCACGCGGGAGACGCGCCGGGTGAGCCCTTGTGCTTCGAGCGCGTCGTCCACCACCCCACGGGTGGAGTCCCCCCGTGGCGCCACCAGGACGTGCTCTGCGGCAGCGTATCGTTCGACGCTGAACGCCCCATCGAGGAGCGGGTGGCCCGCGCGGAGCACACACACGTAGGTCTCCTTGAAGAGGGGCTCCGCGTTCAGCCCGGGCGGGGCCCCAGGTCCGACGAGCAGGCCGCCCTCCGCGACGCCGGGACCCGTCGGCGCGAACGCCTTGAAGTGCAGGTTGGCGTGGGGGGCGCGGGCGGCGAGCGCCCGGTCGAGCAGCGGCGCGAGCACGTCCGCAACGCGGTCGGTGGCCGTAAGGACGAACATCCCGCGGTCGGTCAGGGGGTCGAACACCACCGCCGTGGTGACGAGGCGCTCGGCCGCGGCCATCACCTCGGCGGCTGGACCCCGAAGCTGTTCGGCGAGGGCGCTGCGCACGAGGGTACGGCCGTTCCGGACGAGCAGCGGGTCCCCGAAGTCCCGTCGGAGCCGATGGAGGGCATTACTGGCCGCCGCCGGCGTGATCGCGAGGCGACGCGCCGCCCGCGCGACGTGGGCCTCTTCCAGCAGGTGGTGCAGGGCGCGGATGTGGTTCAGGTCGAAGCCGGAGAGATTCATGGCGCACCCCCGTCGACGAACCCTCCCACCAGCTCTGCCACCACGCCGGCGCCGCGGTCGTTGAGGTGGATGTGGTCGGTGAGCACCACGAACCCGTTCCGCCCTGCGATGTCGTCCCAGCTCCGGCGCAGGAGCTGGTGGCTCATCGCTGCGCGCATGATCGCCAGGATGTCCCCGCTGTAGGGCGTGGGCGCGTGGCCAGGGGGCATCAGCGCACACAGCCGTGCATAGAGCGGGAGATACCGGATCTGATGGCGCGCCGCGATCTCGTGCAGCGCCGCGTTGTACTCCCGGACGAGCCCGTTCATCCGACCCGAGAGGTCTTCTCCCAGCATCGGGATCTCGACCAGCGCGATGCGCGCTTGGGTCTCGGCCTGCAGTCGGGTGACGATCGCGGTGACGTTCTCGACGTACCAGGCGAGGGAGGGCGGGACCGGCAGGCCCTGGTCCTTGCGGTAGCGTTCGCCCCAGGTGTCGTCGAAGCGCGCGTTCACGTCGTTGGTGCCCACCAGGAGCGTGACCACGTCCGGCTGGCAGGCGATGACCGCGTCGAGGCGACTCGCCACGTTGTAGGCAAGGTCCCCGTTGACCCCTGCGTTCACGAACTGATGGCCGGCGAAGCGCTCCTTAAGGAGGTCGACGTAGTTTGCGCTCACCTGCCCGTGGGTGATGCTGTCCCCGACGCAGGCCACGACGGCCTTCGCGCCGGGACGCCGCCCCTCGAGGAGAAACGCCTCCGGCGCGTCCGATCGCCAGCCGGGAAGGAGCTTTCGCACGCTGACAGGGAGCCAACTCAAACGACACCCCGGAGGAACACGGCCTTCCCGAGCGTCCCCTTGGCCTTGACCTCCGCGTACGCCTCGCGGAACTGCTCGAACGCGTAGGTACGCCCCACGACCACCTCCAGGCCGTCCTCGACCCACCGGCACACCTCGGCGAGCTGCTCCGGCCGGTCCTTCATGGTGAGGTTACGGCTTTGACGTCCCGACCAGGTGTTCCGGACGGCGCCGACCAGCATGTCGACTGGATTGGGATTGCAGTTCACGTACACCGACTTGGGCACCAGCAGGGGCTTCGCCGCGGAGAAGGGGAGCTTCCCGGAGAGATCCACGACCACATCGAAGCGCTCGCCGAGCCCCGTGACCGGGGTTTTCCCGTAGTCGACGACCTCGTCGGCCCCCCACCGCTCGGCGAGGGGAACTCCGCGGGGGCTCACCGCCGCCGTCACCCGCGCCCCGCGCCGCCGCGCAATCTGGGTGACGAAGGCGCCCACGCCGCCTGTCGCGCCGTTGACCAGCACGCGCGCGCCAGCCTGGACCTTGGCGAGATCGTCGACGATCTGCATGCCGGAGAGGGCACCGATGGGCAACGCGGCGGCTTGCGCCCACGTGAGTCCCGCGGGCCGGGGGTGGAGCCCGCTGGCTGGCACCGCGAGCCGCTCCGCCAGCGCACCGCCGGTGAAGGCCTCGAGCATCCCGAAGACCTGTGCGCCCGGCTGCAGCGTTCGAACCGCCTCCCCGACGGCCAGCACCTCGCCCGCGAACTCGATGCCGACGCCCCGAGGAAACCTCCAGCCGGTCAAGAACTTGAGCTGACCCTCGAACAGCTTCCAGTCGAGCGGATTGATCGCCACCGCCTTGACGTCGACCAACACGTGGTCGTCCGCCAGCGATGGCTCCGGGACCTCTCGGAGGGAGAGCACCTCGACGTCACCGTATTTGTCATAGACGACCTTTCGCATGGCGAATGCTCCTGTCCAAGAGCTAAGCCACGCCGATCCTCACGTCGCGTTGATGTCTGGCAGCCCAGGCATTCACCAGGTGAATGTCTGGGGCGGATGGCACATCGGGCTGGGGCCTTTCGCACACATCCCTCGAATAGACGAGCTTTCACGGTCGCGACAGCGTGGCCCGGACCTTGCTCTGTCGGGGGCAACACGGAGTCTACGGATGTCGATGCATTGGGTTGTGATCGCCGACGCGGCGAGCGCGAAGGTCTACGCGGGAGACGAGCTGTTGGAGGAGCTCCATCACGTCCGGGACGTCGCGCATCCGTCCCACGGCGCGATGCCCGGCGCCGGCCACAACGCGAAGCAGGCCCACCACGACCCCCACATCGTGGGTGAGGAGCGCTACGCGCGCGCGGTGGCCGAGGTGGTCAACGAAGCGGCGGGCAAGCACCTCTTCCAACGCCTGGTGCTGGTCGCGCCGCCCCACTTCCTGGGCGATCTCCGCGCCGAGCTCTCGACGACCGTGACCAAGGGCCTCGTGGGGTCCATCCACCACGATTGGACCAAGGTCCCGCCGCGTGAGCTCGCCGCGCGCGTGCGCAAGGAGCTCCCGCAGGTCTTCGGGCTCGACTGACGGGTTCGGGGTCCTCTGGATGACTCGGCCCCGACCTCACTCCACGAACGCGTACAGATCCGCGATGGGCGTCGAACGACCCATGGTCTCCGCCCGCCAGTTCACGTCCCACACGACCACCCCGTCGGGGGTGACCTCCCTGATCCGCGTGGCGCTGCCGAGATTGTGGAGCGTGTTGCCGTTGGCCAGTCGGTGGGCTTCTCCCATGACGTCCCCGTAGATGCCCTCCCCCTCCCCGAAGCTCCACACCTGCACCAGGGTCTTGCTGGCGGTGTCGAGGCGGTACTCCCGCACCACCGTCTCGTGGGCGCCGCCCTCACCCTCCGTGGAGGTGAGCAGGGTGCCGGCGGCGGTGATGTTGCCGCCGTGTTGCCAATAGAACGCCGACTCCGGGGGGTCGAAGGCCCACGCGTCGGTGGTGTGACCGAACCACTCGACGGCGACACCGGCGTCGATGTCGACGTCCACGATGGTCTCGAGGCTGTAGAGCGAGTTGAGGATGTGCCCGTCCGCCGGGTTGTACCAGATGGTGTTCGAGGAACAGGTGCCGTCGTCACCGACCGCCTCGAGGAGGTCCTTGCAGTCCCAGACAGTGGTGACCGACCCATCGGGCGACCGCCGGTCGAGGGTCTCCGAGCGCCTCCCAGCGGCGGTGTAGACGAGGCTCCCGTCGGGCAGGTCGGTGAACGGATGGTGGAGCCCGGGGGTGTCCACGGTCTCGACCACGGTGCCGTCGAGCTTCATGCGTTTTACCTGGGATGCGGCGCCGTCGTCGAAGATCGCCC
>JAYVAS010000529.1:0-8506 GCA_043750895.1 Pseudomonadota bacterium | reverse complement strand
CGGGTGTAGGTCCCGGTGACGCCGAGCAGCACGACATAGGAGACCCAGAGCAGGAGCCCGAAGACGACGAGGCGGCGATCCCGACCGCGCGCGAGCCAGCCCAGCACCACCGCCCCGGCGACAGCGAGTCCGCCCAATCCCGCCGCGGTAGGCCAGGCGCCGAGCGCCGCGGAGAGCCCGGGCAGCACCGGCTCCACGAAACCCCGGTGCAGCGCGTAGACCAGCTTGGAGACGAGCCGCATCTCCCCGTCGGCGAAGTACCCGCCCATCCCGTGCAGGACCCGCCCACGGACCAGCAGGTATCCGCCCACGATGAGCGCCCCGGCGAGCCCCCAACGCGACGCCATGCCCAGCCGCGCGCGCACCGGGAGGTCTGCCCGAAACACCAGGATCCACCCCATCGTCCACACCGGCACCAGCGCCCCCGCCTCTTTGGCGCCGAGCGCCACGAGGAGCCCCAGGCCCCACCCGAGCGGCGACCGCCGTGCCACGCCGAGCAGCGCCCCGAAGACCCCGATCCCGAGGAGCAGATCGAGGTTGCGCGCCACCGCGGGGACCACCTCGTCGGCGAGGGGGTGGGAGACGAAGAGCAGGGCCGCGATCACGGTCGGGGCGCGCCGGCGAGTGGTGGTGTGTACGAGGGCCGCGAAGACCATGGTGGCGATCACGTGCAGCCCGAGGTCCCAGGCGTGCCAGCCCGCGGCCTCCCAGCCGAACAGGCGCCGTTGCACCCAAAACTGCAGCATCGCGAGCGGACGCCAGAAGTTGGCGTTGTCGCCTGCCACACCGCCGGTGAGGCGCGTCAGTACCTGGTCGCCGAGGGGGTGCCGCGCCCACGCCACGTCGGCCCAGGCATCGGCGTCGGTGAGCGGCCAAGACAGCGCCGCCCCCCAGCTCCGCCACGTGATGGCCACCACCCCAACCAGGAGCAGCAACCACCAGCGTTGTCCGCGGAGAAGCATCCCGGGCCGCTTCACCCGCGCGGTAGACTCGCGCCATGCTCTTCCTCCTCACTGCGTGCTCCGACTCCGCGCTGGTCAAAGCCGATCCGGGCACGACGACCACCCCGTCCGACTCCGCGACCGCCCAATCGGACGACACGTCGCCCACCACGGACTCGACGGGCACCACCCCCACCGACACCGACACCACCGCCACCACGGACCCGCCCACCTTCTCCTGCTTCCCCGCCGAAGAGGCCACCACCGACGGCGGCGGGCGCTGCGAAGACCTCGACCAGGCCTGGACCGCACGGGGCATCAACGTCGGCTACTACCCCTTCCGGGTCCTCGCCCCGCTCGAGCAGTACTCGGGCGACTACACGGGCGCGCCGGGCGTCACCTTCACCCCCGGCGCCGGCTCGGCGGGGGTCATCCTCCAGATCATCCCCGCGGGCAGCTACGTCGGCCTCTCGACGTCCGGACCCTGGTACAACCCCGACGGGGAGTGCTTCCCCGACGGCACCTGCGGCAGCACCTCGGTCACCGCGTGCGCCGACTCGGCGCCACCGCTGCGCCCCGGCGTCGGCGGCTACTACTGGGGCTACGCCTACGATGGCGCCAGCCACATGCAGGGTTGGATCGCCGCCGACCCTGCCCGGCTGGAGTGGGTCGGTTGGGACGCCACCCACCCCTGCGCCACCGGCCCCGCCGCCGCCGACTTCGAAGCGTCCTCCGGGTGTGGAACGCCCACCACCTGCTTGGGCACCAACCGGACCTGCGGGGACGCCAACCCCTGCACCGAAGGCAGCGACGACTGCGGCTCCACCACCTGCGGCGCCGAGAGCGGCGGGGCGCTCACCCCTTCCGCGCACCAGCTCACCGTGGTCTTCCCCTCGGACGCCGTCCCCTGCACCGTCGCCACCCCACCCGACCCCCAGGTCCAGTGCCTCCCCAACGGGTCCACGGTCGACTTCTTCTTCGTCTACCCCCACGGCGCCTACCTCTACTGGGCCCAGAACAGCACCACCAAGGCCTGGCTGCACCACGGGGACCGCGTCCAGGCCTACTTCCACTCCCGGGACGCCCAGGGGGTGTTGTGGGACTTCGTGGAGGTGATCCAATCCGGGGCGCCGGTGCTCACCCCCGCCTCGGACGGCGCGGGGGCGGGCGGGAGCTGCTCCGCGTCCAACCCCGACGCGTGCACCCCGTGCCTGAACGGCGGGACCTGCGGGTGGATCCAGGACACCTTCCTGCGCTGACGCCTCCGCGTCAGGACGCGGACGGGCGGCCGACGATCTCGTAGTCCGCAAGATAGGGCGCCGCGGCCGGCGCGTTGGCGAGCCAATAGGGCGTCTTTCCCGCGGCGATGCGCACCCGCCCGCTGGGGCGGAGGGTGCCGAAGGCGAGATCCCAGACCGGCGAGGAGACGCCGTGGTTCGTGGTCGTGTCCACGTGGTGGTGGCGCAGGTGGTGCCGGCGCAGGAACCGGCCGACCGCGGTGAGCGGCGCGCGTACGTGCAGGTCCCGGTGGATCGCTTCGTAGACCAGCCAGGTGACGAGGAAGGACGCGAAGAAGACGAGGGCGTTGAGGCCGAGCAGGGGCGGGACGACCAGCAGCATCACGCCGAGAACGACGACCGCGAGCCGAAGCTTGACGACCCACGGTGAGAAGTACTGCCGCTGCCGGTGATGTTCGCGGTGCTCCCGCGCGAACTCCCACGCCGACGACGGAGAGTGGCCGAGCCAGCGGTGCAGCACGTACTCGGCGAAGGTCCATGCGACCGATCCCAGCAGCGCGGCGATGATCATCGGTCCAGACTATCGCAGCGCAGTCGCCCGCTCACCACTGGGCCCGCCAGAGGTCGGAGAGCGCTGGGGTGTCTCAGCCTCGCCCCGCCACCGCGAGGAGGGTCGTGAACGCCGGGCTCTTCCGGTCCCGATGCACGACGCTGCACTCCACCGACACGAAGCCGGCCTCGCTCAGCAGCCCCGCGAGGTCCCCGAAGCCGAGGTGCCGGTGACCCAGGCGATGCCGCACCCACTCGTGCGAATGGGGCGCCAGATCGATGACCGCGATCCGCCCGCCCGGAGCCAACGCCTCCCGGCATCGGCGGAGGGCCGCGACCGGGTCGTCCACACAGTGCAGGGACTGGGAGAGCACGATGAGATCGACCTCGCCCGGCGCGAGCGGAGGGTCCTCGAGGCGTCCTACCCGGGTGACGATCGGCGGCGCCAGACCGGCCAGCGCCGCGGGATCGGCGTCCACGGCGATGATGGCGCGGGCACGGCTGGCGAGCAGCTCGGTGAGACGCCCCGTCCCCACCCCGATGTCGGCGATGCGCAGCGGGGGCACCAACGCGAGCAGCAGGTGGGCGAGCGCCTCCCAGGAGCGGCCGGGCAGGTAGTCGGCGCCGAGGCCCTCGGGCGCCGGGGCGTCCCGCGAGGCACGCACCCGATCCAGGGCGTGGCGATCGGCCTCGGTGAGGGGCGCGGTGGTGACCACGCCGACGACCGCCTCTTCGCCCGCGGGGGTGGCGACCAGGTACCGGGTGTGGACCCCGTCCCGCCGCGACGTGACCAACGACACCCGGCGGAGCTGGGCGAGGTGCCCGCTGACGGTGGACTGCCCGATGCCCAGCACCTCCTGCAGCTCGGTGACGGTGAGCTCCTCGAGCCCGAGCAACGAGAGGATGCGGAGCCGGGTGGGGTCTCCCAGGGTGCGGAACAGCTCGGCGCGTGACATGCCCGCCACGCCTATCGCGATCGGGTGACCGCGCGGGCCGGTGACGATAGGGGAACGGCCCACCTCGGGTCCTCGATGGCACGGCAGCAGCAGGAGAAAGCGGTCGAGATGACCTTCGGCGCCATCGCCGGCTGGGTCGGCGGGCTGCTCGTGGTCAGCGGGCTGGTCTACTGGCGCTACGTTTCCCTTCAGCCGGGGGTCCCCGAGTCCGGCCCCGAGCTGGAGCGGGTCCGGGACCTCGCCGCCTTTCGTACCTTCAACCGGGTGGACGACGGGTGGGTGGCGGTCCTCGACGCGCAGTGGCCGGGGTTGAACGACACCGGCGCGGTGACGGCGCTGTGCACGAAGCTCACCGACCGCCTGGCGCCGATGGACGGGCAGACGATCGAGGTGCTGCGGCCCGACGGCGAGCCGCTGCGGAACTGTCAGGCGCGGCAGTAGTGCTTCGCGGGGCGGGAGGACGCCCGTCCGCAGCGCCCGCCTCCCTCAGTACCGATCGGGGTACACGTCCGAGAAGTAGCCGTTGCCCCGCAAGCTCGAACCGGAGCCGGTCGTCGTGGCGGTGGGCACGTAGTAGCGGATGATCGCGCTGTTGTTGTCGTCATCCACGTCGCAGTAGGCGTCGACCCGGGCCCAGGTGCACGAGGTGTAACAATCGGTGATGTACGTGCAGCGCAGGTCCCCATCGGGCTGGAAGTCCAAGGTGGACCACCCCGACATGGTCGGCTGCCAGGCCTTGAGGTTCTTGGCGATGGGGGAGCCCGGGTTGCTGGACCCGGAGATGTAGGTGTCGGACGACAAGTTGTACGCGAGCTGCGCATCCCCGATGCCGTTGAGGATCGGCTTGGCCTCCGCCCGCTTGGCCTTCAGCGACATCGCCTGCCACTGGGGGATGCCGATCGCGGCCAGGATGCCCACCAACGCCACTCCGATCATCAACTCCACGAGGCTGAAGCCGGACCGCGACATGATCCCACCGTGTCATGGGGCCTCGCGCCCGGCAAGGCCCGACACCCATTTCTTCGGTGAACCGTAACGCCCCGCGCACGGCGCGGTCGGTGAATGATTGCTCATTCAGACGAGGAGGACTACCCTTGGCTGATGCCCGACGCTCTCGTCTACGACGCCCTTCGGACTCCCCGCGGCCGTGGCCGCGACTCCGGTAGCCTCTACCTCCAGCGGCCCCTGGACCTGCTCTCGGGCACGCTCCGCTCCCTCGCCGCCCGCACCGCCTTGGACACGCGGTACGTCGACGACGTGGTGATCGGCTGCGTGACCCAGACCGGCGAGCAGGGCGGCTGCATCGCCCGCTTCGCCGCCCTCTCGGCGGGGTATGCCCACACCGCTTCGGGGGTCACCGTCAACCGCTTCTGCGGGTCGGGCCTCGAGGCCATCAACCACGCCGCCACCATGGTCGCGTCGGGGTTCTTCGACTGCGTGGTGGCCGGCGGGGTGGAGTCGATGTCCCGGGTGGAGATGGGGTCGGACGGCGGGGCGTTGGCCGACGCGCGGACCCAGTGGGACTACACGGTGGTCCCCCAGGGGATCAGCGCCGATCTGCTGGCCACGCTGCACGGGTTCACCCGCGCCGAGGTGGACGCCTACGCGTTGGAGAGCCATCGCCGCGCCGTGGCCGCCCGCACCGCCGGCGCCTTCGACCGCTCCGTCACTCCCGTGGTCGACGAGAACGGACTGCCCCTGCTCGCCGCCGACGAGACCCCCCGCGCCGACGCTTCGCTCGACGCGCTCACCAAGCTACGACCGGCCTTCGAGGTGATGGGACGCCAGTTCGGGCTCGACACCCTGACCCGCCGCGCCTACCCCCAGGTCGAACGTATCGACCACGTCCACACCGCCGGCAACTCCTCGGGCATCGTCGACGGCGCCGCCGCCGTCCTCGTGGCGAGCCGGGAGAAGGGCGTCCGCATGGGCCTGAAGCCGCGGGCCCGGATCCGCGCCATGGCCCTGGTCGGCGACGAGCCCACCATCATGCTCACCGGGCCCATCCCGGCCACCCGCCGGGCCCTCTTCCGCGCCGGGATGACCGTCAGCGACATCGACCTGTTCGAGGTGAACGAGGCCTTCGCGGTCGTTCCCCTGCTCTACGCCCGCACCTTCAACCTCGACCCGGCCCGCATCAACGTGAACGGGGGTGCGATCGCGCTCGGGCACCCGCTCGGCGCGACCGGCGCGATGCTGTTCGGCACCGCGCTGGACGCCCTGGAGGACCGCAACCTCTCCACCGCCCTGGTCACGCTGTGCATCGGTGGCGGCATGGGCATCGCCACCATCCTCGAGCGGGTCTGACATGGCACACGGAATCACCTGCGCGGTCGCCGACGGCATCGCCACCCTCACCCTCGCCATGGACGGGCGCGCCAACAAGATCAACGCCGCGTTCGGAGAGGGCCTCGCCGAAGCCCTGGCCGATGCGCTTCAGAGCCCCGGCCTGGTCGGCATCCTGATCACGAGCGCGCACAAGGACTTCTGCGTGGGCGCCGATCTCGACGTGCTGTACACCGACCGGGACCCGGCCACGGTCCTCGAGAAGGTCCGTGCGCTCGGCGGCCTCTACCGTCAGCTCGAGACCACGAAGGTCCCGGTCGCCGCGGTCCTCGGCGGCTCGGCGCTCGGCGGCGGCTACGAGCTCGCCCTGGCCTGTCACCGCCGCTTCACGGTCGACGACGCCCGCATCCAGGTGGGTCTCCCCGAGGTGAACCTCGGCGTGATCCCCGGCGCCGGCGGCACCCAGCGGCTGCCGCGGATGATCGGGATTCAGGCCGCGCTCGAGCTCATGCTCCAGGGCAAGCTGGTCCGCGCCCCCAAGGCCCTGGCCGCCGGCCTCGTCGACGACCTCGCGCCCACCGTCGAGGAGGCGCAGGCCCGCGCCATCGTGTGGCTCCGGGCCAACCGCAGCGCGCGGCAGCCCTGGGACCGCGGCCAGGCCATCCCCGGCCCGGCGCCCACCAGCGCCGACGCACGAAACCTGGTGATGGCGGCGAACGCCATGCTGTTCAAGAAGACCGCCGGCGCGTTCAAGGCCCCCGAGGCCCTGCTCGCGGTGGTCCAGGAGGGCCTGCGGCTGAGCTTCGACCGGGCGCTGGAGCTCGAAGCACGCGCCTTCACCCGGCTCGCGGTGTCCGATCAGGCCAAGGACATGATCCGCACCTTCTTCTTCCACAAGAACGCGGCCGACAAACACGAGGGGCTGCCCCGGACCGACGGGCCGGGCTTCCGGAAGGTCACGGTGCTCGGCGCCGGCATGATGGGCGCCGGGATCGGCTACCTGTGCGCCGCCAAGGGCATGGAGGTGGTGCTCAAGGACATCCGCCCCGAGGCCGTCGAGGCCGGGCTCGCCCACATCCGCGCCCAGGTCGGCGAGCGGCACCGCCACGCGACCGACGCCGACCGCGCCGCCATCCTCGCGCGGGTCACCGGGACGGTGGAGCTGGCACCGGTGGCGGGCTCCGACCTGGTCATCGAGGCGGTGATCGAGGACATCGCGCTCAAGCACCGGGTGATTCGCGAGGTCTCCCCCCTGCTCGCGCCCGGCGCCGTCTTCGCGTCCAACACCTCCGCGCTGCCGATCACCGATCTCGCGACCGCATCGCTCGATCCCACCCGGTTCATCGGCCTCCACTACTTCTCGCCGGTGGAGGTGATGCCGCTGCTCGAGATCATCCGGGGGGCGCAGACCGACGACGAGACGGTGGCCCGGTGCCTCAACTTCGCCCGGCTGACGGGGAAGACCCCGATCGTGGTCAACGACGGCTACGCCTTCTACACCACCCGGGTGTTCTCGGCGTACATCGTCGAGGGTGCCCAGCTCGTCGCCGAGGGACACGACCCGGTGCTGGTGGAGTGGGCCGCGCGCACGGCGGGCATGGTCGTCCCGCCGCTGCAGGTCTTCGACGAGGTCACGCTGCGCCTCGCCGTCCACGCCTTCGACCAGGCCGAGGCCTATCGCCCCGGCATCGGGCAGCTCGCCGGCGCCCAGCTCGTCCGCGACCTGGTGACGGCCGGCCGCACCGGCAAGGCCGCCGGCGCCGGCTTCTACACCTACGTCGACGGCAAACGGACCGGCCTGTGGGCGGGCCTCGCCGCGCTCGCCCCCAAACGCCCGGAGCCCACCGAGGTGGAGACCCTCGCCAACCGGCTGCTCTACGCGCAGCTCGCCGAGGTCGGCCGCGCGTTGGACGACGGTGTGCTCCGCACCCCCCGGGACGCCGACGTGGGCGCGGTGTTCGGGATCGGCTTCGCCCCGGCCACCGGGGGCCCCCTGGCCGCCATGGACCGGATCGGGCTCCGCACCCTCGTGGCAGAGCTGGATGCGCTCGCCGCCACCTGCGGCGCCCGGTTTGCCCCGGCGCCCCTGCTCCGGCGCATGGCCGAGCGGGGGGAGCGGTTCTACCCGGCCAGCCCGCCGCGCTGATCGAACCCGCCCGCGCGTAGCCAGCGCTGAGCGTCCGCCGGGCGACGGAGCGGGGGGGCGGAGACCGCGCGGCCACCGGTACCGTGGTCTTCATGTCGCGCCTCCCTGCCCGCCTCGCCCTCGCCCTCGCCTTCGTCACCGCCTGCGACGCCGGCAAGGACAGCGTCCCCGACAGCACCCCGGACAGTACCGGGACCACCGACACCTCGGTGCTCACCAACGACTTCTGCGGCGTGAAGAGCATCTTCAACCAGAGCTGCGTGAGCGGGTGCCACGACAACAGCGACCCGATCAGCGGGCTGGACCTCCAGACCGACCCCCACGCCGCCATCGTGAACGACCTCGCCGACCTACGGCCCGGCGGTCCTGGTCGTCCCGGGCAGCTCAGCG
>JAYVAS010000528.1:0-4337 GCA_043750895.1 Pseudomonadota bacterium | reverse complement strand
GCCGGCCAGCCCAGCGCCGGGAGAGACCAGGGATCTCCCGGGAACGCCATCTGGCTCACGAGCTCGCCCAGGTGCTCCTCAGGATGGTCGTCCCGCTCGGCGAGCGCCTCGATCTGCTCGGCCTTGATGGCCTCCACCTCGGACGCATCGAAACGCGGCTGGAGGACGAGGTCGAGGAGCAGGTCGAGTCCGGCGTCGAAGGTCCGGGCGGTGAACTCGCCGCGCACCGACTGGGTCGAGCGGCCCGCGGTGGCGCCCACCCCCCCGGCGAGCCCCTCCACCGCGGCGGCAAAGTCCTCGGCACCCCGACGACCCGCGCCCCTTAGCAGGGCCCGACTCCACGCGGTGGCGAGACCGGCGGTGCGCCGGGTCTCGAACAGGGACCCGCCCAGCCCGGCGATCCGCACCGCCGCGACCTCGGCGTCCTCGGGCTGCAGCAGCACCCGCACGCCGTTGGGGAGCCGCAGGCTGCGGGGCTCGTCCCCCTGCACCGGGCGGGGAGTGGCCCGGCGGCGGGTCGGCGCGGGATCGGCGTCGGGTAGGAGCGCGATCCGGATGGCCCGCTCGGGCGCGAGCCAGGTCTGGGCCAGCTCGCGCACGGCCGTGGCGTCCACCGCCTCGAGGGCCGCGTCGTAGGCGCGCCACGCCTCCGGATCCCCGAAGCGCTGGAGATGGAACGCGAGGGTGTGGGCCCGTCCGTCGACCGTCTCCCGGCCGAAGACCCGCTCGGCGCGCAGTTGGGCACGGGCGCGGCTCAGATCGCCGTCGGTGAGGCTGCCCGACCGGGCGCGCGCGATCTCGTCGTCCAGCGCGGCCAGGGCGTCGTCGGTACGGCCCTCCCGGGGGTGGAGGCTGACCACCACCATCCCACCGTCGCGCTCGGCGTCGAGGCCGGCGCTCGCCGCGACACAGAGCCCCTCCCGAAGCCGGAGCCGCGCCTCGATGGGGGAGGACGCCCCGCCGCCCAGTGCGCCGACCAGGAGATCGAGGCCCGGGACCTCCCGCGCCGTGACCCCGGGGACCGGCCACCCGACGTCGACCATCGTGGTGTCGAAGCCGCGCCGGACCGTGCGCCTACGGGTGCGTACCGAAGGCGAAGGCCGCGCGGTGCGGGTCGGCCGCGGACCGCCCCTTCCGAGCCAGCGCTCGGCGGCCGCGAGCACCGCCGCCGCATCGACCGGGCCCACCACCACCAGGGCCGCGTTGGCAGGCTGGTAGTTCTCTTCGTAGAACCGCATCAGGGCGAGGCGGTCCATCGAGCGGACCGAGGCCACGGTGCCGATCACCGGCCGGCCGTACGGATGGGGGCCGTAGGCGGCGGCATAGAGGGCCTCCCCCACCACCATCTCGGGCTCGTCCTGTCCGCCCCGGATCTCCTCGACGATCACCGCGCGCTCCCGCTCGAGCTCGGCGGCGTCGAACCGGGCGGTGCGCATCATCTCGGCCAGCACCTGCACCGCGCGGGGCGCGTGCGCCGAGGGGACGGTGGCGTGGAACACCGTCTCGTCGAAGGAGGTCCAGGCGTTGAGGTCCCCGCCCACGTCCTCGACCGCGGCCGCGACCTCGCCCACACCGAAGCTCTCGGTGCCCTTGAAGACCAGGTGCTCCACGAAGTGCGCCGCTCCCCACAGGCCCTCGGTCTCCTCGCCGCTGCCGACGTCGATCCAGAGGTACACGGCGGCGACATCGGCGGGACCGCGCGCGTCGATGCGGACGCTGAGGCCGTTGGGGAGGGTGCGGGAGATCATCCGTCTCAACCCTATCGCGCGGAGCCACTCCGAGGGCGGGCCCGGGATGCTGCAGGCCGGGAGGGGCGCCTACTTCGGGAGATCCAACCAGATCGTCCCGTCCAGGCGATCGGCGCGGACCTCCTTCCAGGCGCCGACCCGCGCCCCCGCCTCCACGCGCACCCGGCAGATTGCCTCTGATCGTGTCAGCGACAGCGAAAAGCTCCCGGCCGGACTGACCGGCGTGAGCTTCCCGTCCTCGCCGCAGGCCCGCACCGAAGCGCCCCGCTCCGGCGCGCCGCGCACCAGCCCCGGGACGACGAGGGGCCCCTCGGTCCACCGAAAGCTGGTGCATTCGACCATCTGCCCCGCGGCGACCTCCGGCCACGCGAAGCGGCCGATTCCCGCTCCGTCCCCGGTGCTCAGGTTCACGGCGCCGCGGCCGGGCGGGATCGTGACCACGAGGGCGTCCTCCACCACGGCGTAGTCCGCCGGCGCCGGATCACCCGGGGTGTCGAGGTGCACGTGGAGCGGCATCACCGAGAAGCGCAGGCGCCCCTTCAGCGGACAGCTGACCACGGCGCGGCCCGGGTAGGCGCGCAGCGTCTCCGCGATCCGCGTGGCCCGATCGTGGGACGCCGGGGCCACGACCACCACCGGGGCCCGCTCCACGTGCTCGGTGCGGGCGACGGGAAGCTCGGGCAACGGCCTCTCCTCGGGCGGCGCCCCCGCGACCAGCAGCGCCGCCAGCACCAGGCCGGGAGCCACCAGTAGAGCGAGAGCGGGGAGGACGCGCATCACCACCATGGTAGACACCCGCGGTGCGGTGGGGTTCCACCGGCCCGGCGAGGTCCTGGACTACGGCGTCTATATCCACCTGCCCTGGTGCCGGATCCGGTGCCCGTACTGCGCGTTCGTGGTGTCGGCGGACCCGAACCCGCCCCACGCCCAGGCCACCGCGGCGCTCCTCCACGAATGGTCCCTGCGGCGGTCCCACTTCGAAGGCGCAGCATCCACCGCGTTCTTCGGCGGTGGGACCCCCTCGCGCACCCCGGCCGACCACCTCGGCCGCATCCTGCGCGGCATTGCCCCCCGGACCGACGCCGAGGTCTCGCTCGAGGCCAACCCGGACGAACTCGACGACGACGGGCTGTCCGCGTTGCGCGACGCGGGGATCAACCGGCTCTCGCTCGGCGTCCAGAGCTTCTCCGAGGCGGTCGCCCAGCGGCTCGGTCGCACCCGATCGGCCCGCACCGGACGCGCCATGGCCACCGCCGCGCTCGCCCGCTTCGATTCGGTGTCGGTCGATCTGCTGTTCGCCGCCCCCGGCCAGACGCTCGAGGCGTTCTCGGCCGACCTCGACATCGTCATCGACCTGGGCGTGCCCCATGTGTCGCTGTACGGGCTCACCATCGAGCCCGGGACCCCCTTCGCGCGCGCCGGCTACCCCCCGCCGGACGAGGACCGTTGGGCCGACATGTACGCCCACGCGGTCGCGCGCCTCGGCGAGGTCGGCATCTCCCGGTACGAGGTCTCGAACTTCGCGCGCGCCGGGCATCGGTGTCGGCACAACGAACACTACTGGCGCGCCCGACCGTGGGCGGGTCTGGGCCCCGGCGCCCATGCCTGGTGGCCGGACGGCACGCGCGCCGCGAACACCGACGACGTGTCGGCCTGGCTCGGCGGCGCGGACCCGCTCCGGGAAGCCGGACGCCCGGCCCCCCGGGTCCTCGCCGCGGAGTTGATCGGATCCACCGTGCGCCACGTGGACGGTCTGGACCTGGGCGTGCTCCACCACTGGACGGGCCTGATCACCACCCCCGCCCCGGCCCACGTCAAGGCCGGTCTGGTGCGTCAGGTGGGCGCACACATCGTGCTCGAATCTGCCGGATTTCCAGTCGCCGACGGCATCGCCGCCGCCCTCTGCGCGCGTCTGGTGCCCCGTCGCTGACCAAATCTCACCGCTTTGCGGCATACTGCCCCACGCCAAATGCCACCCAAGCCGCCGAAGCCGACGAAACCCCGAGCCCCGCCGTCCGATGCCGACGGCAGCCTGGAAATCGAGATCGATCCCGAGCTGCTCGAAGCTGCGCTGGCGTCCGTCGAACGGCACATGCACCACCGGCCGGCCCCGGCCGTCGAGCTTCCCGCCGACAACGCCGACACCGACGCGGGGGTCACGATCGAGCTGGACGACCTCGCGGGGATCACCGTCGCGCCACGGGACGACGACGACGACGACGACCCCGGCGCCGTCGCCGCCGAGTCGCTCGCCCCGACCCCGGCGGTGGGCGCCTCGGACGCGACGCTCCGGCTCCAGGTGCAGGTCCGGGAGGCCACCCAGCAGGCGAAGCACTTCGAGGAAGAGCTGGTCAAGATGACGAAGCTGCGCGACGCTGCCGAGCAGCAGCTCAGCACGCTTCGGAAGGTGGCCCGGGAGGCCCAGGCCGACTTCGACCGCTTCCGCGCCCGCACGCGTAAGGATCGGGAAGACGCCGAGCGCAGCACCGAGGAGCGGCTCCTCCGCGAGGTGCTCGAGACGGGCGACAACCTCGAACGGGCCTGGCAGCACGCCATGAGCCAGCCCGACTCGCTGCTGGGCGGGCTGCA
>JAYVAS010000527.1:0-2641 GCA_043750895.1 Pseudomonadota bacterium | reverse complement strand
TCGTCCGCGAAGAGCCGCCACACCACCAGGCTGGCCTTGGTGAGCCAGCGGCTACGAACCCGGCTCAGTCGGCCCACGGCGCGGGTGGCGAACCGGCGCGGCAGCCGGTTGGTGACGAGGAAGTTGATGTCCTCGTTGAGGAAGACCTTGGCGAGCACCGAAGCCGGACGCTCGGGCTCTTCGCGTGACAAGCCGGTTCGGGGAGACGGATCGGGTGTTGGAGTCACAGGGTGCGCCTGTACCACCGCCGCCGGCCGCTGCGTGCCACGGGCACGCAACGATTGGCGACGAAGCAATCACGATTGGGTGGCAACGTCCCGAGCGGCGAGCAGCGGGCGCTCCGCGATGTGGACGAAGGCCGGGGGGACATTCGCCCACACCGGCTCGGCGTAGCGCACGTCCAGAAAGCGCTCCTGGAGCAGCCGCCGCATGGTCGCCACGCGCCCCAGGGCCCGGCTGTGGACATAGTGAAAGGTCACCAGCCGCGCCGTCGGCGAGAGCAGGGGCACGAGCGCGTCGAGGATCGCGGCCTGGCGCCCCTCGCTCCACAACGCCCACGGCAGGCCCGAGATCACCCGGTCGATGGCGGGGAGGCCAAGGCGGTCCGCCACCTCGGGGAGCACCTCCACCGGCTCCGCCACCACGGTGGCCGAGGGGAAGCCACGGGCGAGCTCACCCGCCAGCTCGGCGCTCAGCTCGAAGACCACCAACGGGTTGCCGGGGTGTCGCGCGACGATCTCTCGCGTGAAGGCCCCGCTCCCACCGCCCAGCTCCACCACCACATCCCCCGGCGTGATGCCGGCCTCGTCGACCATGGAGCGGGCGAGGTGCTTGCTGGAGGGGACGATGGCGCCCATCTGGACGGGGCTGCGCGCGACATCTCGGAGGAAGAGCAGGGTGGACACCGATCACTCCGTAGGCCGGTAGCCTACTTCGCGGACCGCAGCCGATTTGGTTTGTCACCCACTCGTCGACCAACCGTGGGCGCTTCGCCCCTCGTGCGCCGGGCGGCGCGCTATCGGAGTAGATGGCCCCTGTCACCCGTTGGCTCTACCTCCCGGGGTTGGGTACCGGGACGCGCTCGGTGAAGGGGGACGCCATCGGCCAGTGGCTCTCGGCGCGTGGGGAGGTGTTGGAGACGGTCGACTTACGGCAGCCCGACTTCAGCGGGATGCGGCTGCCGGCGATGCTCGACGCGGCCCGCGGGGCGCTGGGTGGGCCTGGCGACCGGGCCATCCTCATCGGCACGAGCCTGGGCGGCTATATCGCGGCCCGACTGGCGGCCGAGGACCCGCGGGTGGCCGCGCTCGTGCTCCTGGCGCCCGCCCTCGACCTCGCCGACACCGTCGACCGACAGCCGTGGGGCCGTCGCGTGTGGGAGGCGCTCGGGTGGATCCCGTGGCGCGACAAGACCGAAGGCCGACTGCGGCCGCTCGGCGTGGCCCTGCTCCACGATCTGGCGTGCGCGCCCGTGCCCGAGGCCCCCCGGGCGGCGCCGGTGCTGATCGTCCACGGCCTCGCCGATCGCCGGCTGGACGTGGAGGGGTCGCGCCGATGGGCCGCCACCCGGCCCGGGGTGCGCCTCGTCGAGGTGCCCGACGGGCACGACCTCTACGCCTCCCTCCCCGTCCTGCTGGCCGAGTTGGAGCACTTCCTGGCTCCGTTCCTGCGGACCGGACGGTCGGAAGGGAGAGATCAGCAGGGATCGTTGTTCGCGCCCGGCGTTCCCAGATCGCCGGCCCCGTAGGGCGTCGTCGCCAGACACCAGGCGGTGCTGACGTCGTTGCTTCCGGGGCTCATCGACGCGCCCGACAGGGTCATCGCCGCCCCCTCTTCGATGGGAAAGGTCGTATCGTAGACCAGGGTGTCCAGGACCGCCCCCGCCCAGCTCAGGGTGAGGCCATCGCCGTCGTTGCCCAGCTTCACCGCGTCGATGGAATAGCCATAGTCCACCGTGAGCCCCCCATTCCGGTCGGGTGAGGCGTCGGGGCCCAACACGACCCAGCCACCCGGGTCGATGAGCAACGCGGTGTCGACCTCGAAGCCATCCCCGTCATCATCGGCGACCGTCAGGCCGCGGAGATCCCAGGTCGTACCCGAGAGGTTGCGGATCTCGAACCACTCCCCGAAGTCGCCGTCGACCGCGGCCGGGTCCATCATGAGCTCCGAGATGACGAGATCCCCCGGTGCGAGGGCGGCCGCGGCGGTGTCGTCGGCCGGCACATCGGTCGAATCGGCGGGCAGGCCGGTGTCGAGGGCCTTGTCGGCGAGGGAGCAGGCGAGGAGGAAGAAGATCACGGAGACCTCGTCGAGACGCTGAGGTGGACGTCGAGTTGCACGAAAAATCGAGTTTCCAGGGCCAGCGCGTCGGCGCCGGCGATCGCGGCCGCGGCGGCGCCGCGGCGGGTCTGGGCGGCCCCGAGCAGCAGGTCTACCGCCCCGTCGTCCCAACCAACCCCGGCCGCGCCGAGCCAGCCGAACGTACCCGCGGCGGGGTCGGCGAGCGCCTCGGTGGTGAGGTCGACGCGGGCCACGGCCACGGTCGGACCCCAGGGCCGCACCGTCGCCCACCCGGATCCCCCGGTCGGGGCGCGGGTCGCGTCGCCGTCCACGCCCCAGGCCTGGAGCACCTCCGCCCCCC